>JAYVSC010000145.1:0-43375 GCA_043775705.1 Spirochaetales bacterium
ATTCCTTCAGTTAATGATTGTGTAGTAACTTCATTATACCGAAAAACGCGATGTCGTTTCTTATTGCTCTGTTATTCGCACTTCAGACTTGAACTGGCGGGACAAAAAGCTCGTAGAGGCGGTCGAGATCATCGCGGGAGAAATAGGATATTTCAATCGTGCCGTGATCGAGGCTGCCCTTTACCACGACCTTGGTGCCCATCACATCGATAAATTTCTGCTCGATATTCTGGATTTCAAAGCTCTTCATCACGTCTTTGCTGGTTTTCTTGATTTCTTTTTTCTCGTACCCCGCCCGGCTTCCGCTGTTGAGCTCGTTTGACATCCGTTCCGCGTCGCGGACGGAGAGTCCGTTTCCGACAATGCGGCCGAAAAGGATGCGCTGGTCCGAGGGGTTAAGGACCGACAGGATCGCCCGGGCATGGCCGGGGGTAATCTGTCCGGTAGCGAGGGACGAAATCATGTCTTCGGGGAGCTTGAGCAGCCTGAGCGAATTGGCGACCGTGGAGCGGTTTTTTCCGACGCGCACCGCGGCTTCTTCCTGGCTCAGGTTTCCGAGAGTCATCAGTTTGTGATAGGCCTGCGCTTCCTCTACGGGATTGAGGTTTTCCCTCTGGATGTTTTCGATGAGGGCTATTTCGAGTTTCCGCGTGTCGGAATATTTCTTGATGATAACGGGCACTTTCGACAGTCCCGCGAGGCGCGCTGCCCGGGTGCGCCTTTCTCCCGCAATAATATAATAGGTGCCGTCCCCGACTTCCTCGGCGATAATCGGCTGGATTATTCCGTGTTCACGGATGGAGTCCGCAAGTTCGCGGAGGGCGTCCTCGTCGAATTCCTTTCTCGGCTGATGGGGATTAGGTTTGAGAAGGGTAGGGTTGATGAAAAGTTCATAGCCTGCGGCGGAGTTTTCCCCGCCGGAGCTCCTTACGATTGGAGCATGTGCGGTTTCGGCATCTTCCATGAGTGCATCAAGTCCGCGTCCGAGTCCGCCCATTTTAGCCACGTTCAAGTACCTCTTTTGCGAGTTTTTCATAGCTTCGGGCACCGACGCACAGCGCATCGTATTTGCAGATCGGAAGGCCATGGGACGGCGCTTCGGAGAGTCTGACGTTTCGCGGAATAATCGTGCGGAATACCCGGTCCTTGAAATAGGAGGTAACCTGCTGCACTACGTCCTGTGCGAGGCGGGTGCGGGAATCATACATGGTGAAAAAGATACCGCCGATCTCGAGGGAAGGATTCAGGGTTTTCTGCACCCGTTTGACGGTCTGGAGCAGAAGGGTGAGGCCTTCAAGAGCAAAATACTCGCATTGAAGCGGAATGAGAACTGCGTCTGCCGCGACGAGACCGTTCAGGGTCAGGATGCCGAGGGAAGGCGGGCAGTCTATCAGAATATAATCGTAGTTGTTCTTTATGGGTTCAAGGGCGTCTTTCAGGTAGTATTCGCGTTTTTCCTGGTCGACAAGCTCTATGGCTGCGCCGGAAAGGTCAATCGATGCAGGTATGACAGACAGACCCGGAATCGCTGATTGGCGTATAACCGATTGTATCGGGGCCGTGCCTGCGAGGATATCATAAATAGTCGGTTTTTCGCGGTCAACGCCCACACCCGAAGTCATGTTGCCCTGTGAGTCGAAATCGACCAGCAGAGTCGTCTTTCCTTCGAGTGCAAGATACGCACCGATATTTATTGCGGAAGTGGTTTTACCCACTCCGCCTTTTTGGTTTACAAAAACAAAAGTTTTCCCCATATTGCTAGAGTATATCTGATATCCGCGTATTGTGAAAGACTATTCGATCGGCAGGGGATTATAATGTTCGCCGAAGTCATAGACGTCAATGTGCTCCGATTTTTTGATATACCCGATAATTGCATAGGTAAGGGGCGTAAAGACCACCTCTATGAGCGTCTTGAACAGGTAGTTCGAGATGGCGATAGTGACAAGCACCTCAAGGGGGTATATGCCGAGGAATGCGATCGCGACGAAAAGGGTGCTGTCCAGAAATTCACCGATGACCGTCGAACCGATAGTCCGCATCCAGAGCCTCTTGCCCTTCGCCGCCACTTTCATTTTCGACAGTATCACGGAGTTTGAGTACTCTCCTGCAAAATAGGCGATTATGCTTGCGAGAACGATGCGGGGCATCTGCATCAGGATGTTGTTGAAGTCTTTCTGGAGTGTCCAGCTGCCTTCGGAAGGCAGGTGACCGATAATCCAGATATTGACCGTCATGAAGACGAGCATGGCCAGCCCTGTCCAGATAACTTTGCGCGATTCCTTGTAGCCGTATACTTCGGTGAGGACATCCCCGAAAATATAGGATAGCGGAAACAGGAGGGTTCCTCCATCAAAAACGGCGGGTCCGATTTGGACCATTTTTGATGCAAGAATGTTCGAAAGAATAAGCACGCCGACAAAGAGTCCGGTGATGACCGGCAAGAAATTTTTCTTAGGGTTTTGATCCATGAGCGCATAGTACAGAATCCAATACATGATTGCAAGGCAGAAAGAAAACCTTTTATAAAAAAAAAAGACCGTCTCCCGCCTGTAATTGGGAGCCGTGGGACGGTCCGTTGATGTCTGTCGGCCCGTGTTATGCCGACTTGATAGTGATCTGCCGCGGCTGTGTTTCCGGACGGCGAGGAATTGATATGGTCAAAACCCCGTTCTTGAATACGGCCTCCACATTCTCGCAGTTGATATCCTCGGGCATTGTAAAGCGTCGGGTGAAAGAACTTTCGCGGCGTTCGCGGATCAGGTACTCGATTCCGTCATTCTTTTTTGTTTCTTCCTTCCTGGCCTCCTGGAGCGAGGATATTGAAAGAACGCGGTCCTTCAGGTTGATTTCGACGTCTTTTTCCGTTAAGCCCGGCAGATCAACGTCCATGATATAGGCATTGCGTGTTTCCCGGACATCGACGCGCGGTGCGGTAAGGTTGTTCGAAAGGGGGGCGAAAAGTCCGAGGCCGCGGTCGAAGGCGTCGAAAACATCGGTAGAAAAAGACGGATTGAAAAGACTTAATGAGTTCATGGTAAGCCTCCATGAGTATGTATTATGACGCCTCATACGAGGCGTCTGACGGTCGCTTCCTTGTGGATATTGTCCGTCACTTATAAATAAGCAAAAAACATGCCAATTTTACTGCGTTAGATATACGAATAAGTCTTTATATGATAAGGATTTTTGTTCCGTTTTGTACAGGCGGCTCTGGCAAGGTTATTACAAAAAGTGAGCACTGCGGAAAAAATATACAAACCGTTCTCACGTCAGGTATCCGCTGTGTCAAAAGGAAACAATTTGTCTGTTTCCGTGTGTACCGGTGATACTGGCATTTTATGCCAAAAATGATATACTCGGTTTCAGATGAAAGATACCGTTGAAGATACACTCATGCAGTTTCTGCAATCCCGGCTTGAGCCCTTTTCGCTTTCAGATTTGCTTGGATTTTTGGGCGAATCTGTGAACGCAATGGCGATGGATGAACTTGCAGGGTTCCTTATTTTCAACCAGCTGGCCTATTTAAACCCTGCACTGGACGGGGCTGAAGAGCTTTGGATCACCCGCGCTGGCTTGTTTACCGGGAAACCTGTGATCATTACGCCGACAAAATCGGAAATCGGTTCCGGAATACTCATACCCGGCTCCCGCCTGATTCCGTTCTGCAATCCGGGACTGCTGCCCCATGAGCTGATATTCCGGTATCAGGGAAAGGATCTTTCCCGCGTGGTTTTGGAGTGCACTCCCGATGAGGTTTACTACCATTATCAGCTTTTTGGAGACGAATATACCCCCCAGTACCTTTCCCTCGATAATGAAGAAAACAGCGCTCTTTTCAACGAGGCTGAATATGAGGATCCCGCAGTTATATCCGTATCCGTGGTCGATATGCGCGACCTGTACTGGGGTGCCCAATTCAAGGCGGGTGACCGGATTATAGCCCGGCTGGAGGATTGGGACTCCGGTGTCTTTGACATTGCGCTTCTTTCGGCCGGGGATCTTGATGCAGGCAAACAGGCTCGCTGGATGCAGGATCTCGAGCAAAACCTGCTTCGCTCCTTTGAAATCGCCGGTCCCGGCGCGAGCATGGACGAACAGCTTGCCTTTGCCTATTTTCTTGGACGCGATACCCTGTTTACTCCCTTTGCCTCGAGCATCGGGGAATTCCTTCGCTGGTCCTCGCGTGTTTCCGTGGAGGCCTACGGGGTCGAAACCCGCCTATGGTATACTGATCAGACCATACCGCCCCAGAGCAGCTGGACAATGACCCTCGTCTCTTCCCCCGTAACGATGACTGAAGAAGCCTTTATGCACCTGGCCTTGCCCCTTTCAACTCATATTATGGATTCCTATATTTATGATGCGTTTTTCTGCAGGGAAACTTCTATCAAGCCCCTGATGGAACGGATGATCCCGAAAAGACTCAAGAATGCGGCGTTTTGCGTCCCCGTCATCGAGCGCGCTGTGCATGCGCGATTCAAGCATCTAGCCGCTTCCTTCAACTGGTTTGCCGACCATGAAACCGGTGTGTTACGAAACCGGTGCATTACCCTCCACAATGCCCTGATGCGTTTTATTCTGTTTCTGCAGCAGTCCGGGATCGAACCCGAGGATATTCCCGAGCAGGGTGCGGTGATTCTCGGACAGCTTCTTGCCCATACGATAGCTGCCCTGGAAAACATCGATTTTTCGGGGATGAATGAGTCTTCCGACATCGATTCTCTGTGGGTATCCCTCGAAGGGATGGAAGATAGTTTTTTCGAGATCAAGACAGTGATACGGGAAGCGCTGCCCGTTCTGGACAGAAAACGTTTTTCGTTAATCAAGAAGGAGCCCTTGGATGAGTGACGCCGACGCGATTGTCAGTATGATTAAGGAAGGCGGCGTGTATTACTGTGTTTCAGGCGACAAGCCGGAAGAGTTGTTTGCCGATATTATTCCCCGTCTGGTGCTGCCTGCCGGTGTTGATCCTTCCCTATTGTACTCAGGCATTTGCGAGAGGGAAGGGCTGATGACTACCTCTATCGGTAACGGCATAGCCCTGCCGCATCCGAGAACCCCGCTGGTCACCACCGCCAAAAACGAAAGGATATTCGTGTGTTTTTTGGACAAGCCGGTTAATTTCGATGCTATGGACGGCAAGCCGGTATACGTGCTTTTCATCATCCTTTCTATGGGTTCCGAAAGCCATTTGAAAGTGCTGTCCCGCCTTTCCTATCTGTTCCAGCAGGAATCGTTCCGTGCCGTCCTGAAAGAAAAACCCGATACCGATGAATTGATAAACGCAATTAAAAGCCATCTATAAGGAGCTATTTTTTATGAGTAAAGGTCTAGACGCTGTCGCCCTGTCCATTCGAAGTCTTTCCATGGACGCGATCCAAAAAGCAAATTCCGGTCATCCCGGACTTCCCCTCGGCGCCGCCGAGCTCGCCGCAGTGCTGTATGGAAAAATCCTGAAGCATAATCCCCGCCATTCCTCCTGGCAGGACAGGGACCGTTTTGTCCTTTCCGCAGGCCACGGCTCGATGCTTTTGTATTCGATTCTCCATCTATCGGGGTATGCCGTTTCTCTTGACGATATCCTCGCCTTCCGGCAGATCGGTTCCCATTGTCCCGGCCATCCCGAATACGGCTATACCGACGGAGTAGAAATGACAACAGGCCCTCTCGGGCAGGGCGTCTCCTCCGCAGTGGGCATGGCTATCGCAGAAACAATGCTCGCTTCACAATTCAATACTCCCGATTTCACCGTCGTCGATCACTATACCTATTCGCTGGTAGGCGAAGGTTGCCTGATGGAGGGCGTTACGTCCGAGACGGCGAGCCTCGCGGGCCACCTGAAGCTCTCGAAACTGATAGTGTTTTACGATGAAAACCGCATCTGCATAGACGGATGCACCGACATGACTTTTTCCGAGGACATCGCGAAACGCTATGAAGCATATGGCTGGCAGGTCCTTCACGGCAGCATGTACGATTATGCGGGGATTGAGAAGCTTGTCGATGAGGCAAAAAAAGACGGGCGTCCTTCCTTCATCATGCTTAAGTCGATAATCGGAAAGGGCGCTGCCTCGGTAGCGGGTACTTCGAAGGCGCACGGCGCGCCGATCGGCGTCGAGGGCATCATCGAGGCCAAGAAATTCCTCGGTCTCGATCCGGCAAAAGAATTTTACGTTTCGCCGGAAGCCTACTCATACTTCGAGGACCGCCGCAAAGAATTCGCCTCGGGTGAGGAAAAGTGGAACTCCCAGTTTGACGCATGGACAAAAAAATACCCAGAGAAGCGCGCCCTCTGGAACGAGGCTTTCGCCCCGGGCGGAGTCGACGCGAAAAAACTTCTCGCCGCCGAGCTGCCCACCTTCAAGGAAGGGGACAGCATCGCGACCCGTACCGTTTCCAATACAGTACTCAATGCCTATGCGAAGGTATTGCCGAACCTCGCAGGCGGATCTGCCGACCTTCAGGGTCCGAACGCCGTCGCGATAAAGGGAGCCGCAGCTTATGGAAGCGATACCCGCGGCGGGCGGTACTTTCATTTCGGCGTGCGCGAGTTCGGCATGGCCGCAGTCACCAACGGTATTCAGCTGCACGGGGGCCTTCGCGCCTTTTGCGCGACCTTTTTGATATTCTCGGACTATCTCAGACCCGCACTCCGTTTGTCCGCACTGATGAAAATACCGGTTATCTACGTGCTTACCCACGACTCGATTTTTCTCGGCGAGGACGGCCCCACTCATCAGCCGGTGGAAACCCTTGCTTCTCTCCGCTGTATACCGAACGTGCGCGTCCTGCGTCCCGCCGATGCGGAGGAAACCGTGTATGCCTGGAAAATGGCTCTGTCCCGCACCGAAGGACCGGTATGCCTTGCCCTGACCCGGCAGAACGTACCGGTTTTTGCCAAGGATGATCCGGACTGGAAGCACACCATCGAGTGCGGCGCCTACGTCGTCCGCAAGGGCGCCGACGTGCCCGAGATAACCGTGCTCGCGACCGGCTCCGAGGTATCGATGGCTCTTGCAGCGGTTAACCTCGTCAAGGACAAAAAAATCAGGGTTGTATCTGTGGTTTCCAAGGAATTGTTTGAAGCTCAGCCGGCAGTAATACGCGAAACAATAATCGGCGGCGCGAAGGGAAAAGTCCGTGTCGTCACGGTCGAGGCCGGCGTACGCACGGGATGGGAGGGATGGACTTCGTCCTCCGCTGACAATTTCTCCATCGACCGTTTCGGCGAGTCGGGACCTGCCGAGAAGATCGCGCAGCATTTCGGCTTCACCGCGGAAAAACTCGCGGAACTGCTCAAGTCCTAAGGGACCTGAGGTCCTAAAGATTTTCGGTTTGAATCCGAAGCTCGTTCAGGGCATATAGAACCTCGCGTTTTGCGAGGTTCTTTTTTTCGGAAAAATCGGTTTCTTCGAATTCGAGAAGCTTGTACATGAGGGATCTCAGGTCGTCGATCTGGTCGTTAAAACCGCCCATCAGATGGGTTCTGCTTGTATCAGCCATGTTTTTTCTTTTCTCTTATGCTCATTATTACGAGAAAGAGTATTCCTCCGAATATCATGAGGGCGCAAAAGATCTGGCCGGTCGAGATATTCAAAAACGATTCATTGAGGTAAGTGGGGGACGGCACTCCGCCCGCGGTTATGCGGTACCCAATGTCAGCATCGGGTTCGCGGAAGTATTCAATGACAAAACGAACGAGTCCGTACCCGATTGTGTAAATGCCGGTAAGGAAACCATTGAAAGGTTTTCTTTTCCGGAAAACAAACCAGATGATCAGATACAGAATTAATCCTTCGAAGAACGCTTCGTAGAGCTGACTTGGATGTCTGGGTAAATTGACCATGAGCGATCCTGCGGGGAGTTGGAGGCCGAGCTTCTCGACCGTTGCCTTGACCCAGCCTTCGGAAAGGGGGAAGAGAGGGGCCTGCGGGAAAATCATCCCGAGCGGACTGGTCGTGACCCGGCCGTAGAGCTCGCCGTTCAGAAAGTTGCCGAGGCGGCCGAAGGTATACCCGAGGGGTATCGAGGCGCCCATCGTATCGCACCAGGCAAGGAAATTGTGCTTGTATTTGATACACCAGAAAAGCATTCCAAAAAAGCCGCCGACGAAGCCGCCGTGGTAGGACATTCCCTGGAGGCCTGTCCATGCAAGGCTCTCGCTGAACGGCCAGAAAATAAGCCAGGGCTTCAGCCAATAAATTCCGGTGGTGTCATAGACCAGGGTGCCGAATATCCGCGCACCGAGAAGCAGGCCGAAAATTCCCCAGGTAAAGAAACTGATAACATCGTCGTCGGTGAGCGCCATGGTGCCGCCCTCGGCTTTCTGAAGCTCGCCTTTTTTAACCTGATAGCGGAACAGCAGAAAGGCAGTCGCGAATGCGAACACATACATGAGACCATACCAGCGCAGTAAAAAAAATCCGGGAAAAATTTCCGGTGTAATCCAGGATGGATAAGTGATAGTTAAAAACATGTATGCTCCTATAAACTTTCTAGATGCTTTCGATCGGGGAACAGGTAATTTGTCCTGTTTTCTGGTCAAAAATAAAAATCACGTGGGTCTTCTGTTCCCTTACCTCATAATATCGTCCGTGACTCTCGAGAATGACGCCTGGATAAATGGTGTTCTCGATTTTTACATGAGAGATGATGTGGGTTTCAAACTGTTCTTTCAGCATAAATATTTTAACTGTCAGTTTCTCGTTCTTCTTCATCAGGTCGAATTTTTTCGTGCGCAGCCCCTGAATGGACGGATTGTTGGTTGCCATTTTTTTCATGTCCGCGTCAAGTCGTTTTATCGTTTCCTGGATCTGCTGAACTTCCCTTTCGCATACTTCTATCTGGTCGCTGATAAGATAGTTTTGTCCGAAAGATATGCTGGTTCGTATCGTCTTTTCCGAGCCAAGTTCGAATACCTCTATGCCTCTCGAGGCCTTGATGGTTCCCCCGAGAAGAATGGCCGGGTTTCCCTTCATCAAATGCATACCGTTTGTTTTTACCGTGCATTGGAAGCAGTGTTTTTCTATCGTGATATCCTGTCCGGCAAGGAGAAGCGCGTTTTCCGCGAAGGAAATCTGTATCGTCTTCTTTGCCCAGACGGTGCCCCGTCCGCTTCCGCGAATGCCTCCGTTCATTATTACCGAGTCGTTGGCGGAGACAAGAGCGGCTTCCGCGTCGCCGTTGATTGTCAGTCTTCCGGCTGACCTGACGGATCGTCCGGCCTTGATGTTCCCGGTAAGGACAAGGTTTCCGGGAAAGGAAATGTCTCCCGTCTGCGCATCGATATCTCCGGTAATTTCCTTGGTGTCCGAAATTGCGAGTTTGTTCCCGGCGAAAGTGAGTTCGCCCGACTTGCCTGCCACGTATATCTGCGTCGCATTATTGGTTTCCGGCAATATAGTGTCATCGTGCTCCGGTATTGTCTCGTTTACCGCCAATGCCGCTTTCAGTTCTTTTCCGAACACGTCATTGCCGTCGGCGCCTGCTGTCAGTTTTTCTATGGTCAGGATACTCTCGCCGGAAGCGATATTTACCTTGTTGGATTCGGAAGTGAAATTTACATGCCAGGAAATTCTCGATGATCCGCTTTTAACGGGCTTGAGTCCGCGAAGGACGACGATCTCCGTGCTTTTTCGGGACGAGCGGACATCTGTTATCGTTTTTTCTATAAGTTCAGTGTCGATTTTTCCGCGAATTCCCTTTTGCGCGAGGGTGCTCAGAGCGAGGGCCAGGGAGAGCGGAGTTCCCGCTCCTTCCTCGCTCTCCAGGATAAGGGATGTGCTCATGTTGTCAGGGGTGACAACCGCTGTCGCCTTTCCATCGAGAAACGGAATAATGCGCAGGGTTGGAACGCCTTTTTCTTCGTTCATGACCAGGAGTCCCGACTTGTCGGCTTTGAGGCCGCCTGCGGTTATCGAGATATTTTCTTTTATCTGGAAAAACGGATCATTGCCCGGGAGTCCCGGAATTTCTTTGCCGAACACATCCATTCCGGGCGTGCCAAGCTCAACCGGAGACAGCTCGAATACAAAGGCGCCCTTGATGGCGTGTGCGATGCGCGCCGTTTCACAGATGGCGCTCTGTTTAAAGTAGACTGACAGCTGGCCGCACAGGGTTGCGGTTTCTTCTTCGCCCAGCCAGTCGACCTGAGGGACAAGGGTCCGGTCTTTTCCCCTTCCTGCATGGATTCCTTCGGCAATGATAAAATCGTTGAGCTCCATTGCGGGTGAGGAACGGAATGCGTTCAGCGTGTCCTTTATTTTTACGGGATCCATTCCCTTCAGGTGGCTGTTGTTTATCAGATTTGAGACAAGCTTGAGGTCAATTTGATTGTTTTTGTCCGCAGCTTTACGGATATATAAATTTGCGCATGTTTTGTCCGGTGTGATGATCAGGCGGACATCAAATTGGAGATCGATTACGATGGGAAAAGAAAACTCCTCACCGGCCGCTTCCAGTGCCTTATGTATATTTTTTTCGAGCGCTAAATCCGACTGCAGGGAAAAGGTGTCTATCCCTTTTTCCTTGGCGTAATCCTTTATTTCCTGGATCGACGGATAGGATTCTGTTTTTGTGCCTGCCCCGATTTGAATAAACCAGCGTTTGTTTTTCGGATTGTTGATTAATTCCCATGCACGTTTTGCCATTTATTATGCTGTCCCCGACTCAGATTTTATAGCCAAGCTGCATCGCCTTGGCTATCTTGTTTTTCAGAAGAAGATTTTCCTTTCTTAAAACCGAAATCTCGTATTGCTGCGATTTTATCGTGTCGGCAAGATCCCCCATAGTCAGAGCCCCGCTTCCTACCAGTTCCTCTACATAATTCATTTTTGACTCAAAATCGATTGATGCTTCCATTTCGGCGGATTGAAAGCTTTCATCGGTAAAAGCGATAAAGTCTGAAAAGGTTTCAGTCTCTGACTGGATGATCTTATCCGCGATCCGGTATATTGCCTGCGAAAGCATCGACTGGGGCTTATAAATGATGACGGGAAGGCGCGAGGCGAGGGCAGTGTCCTGCACATTGTCGCGGTAGATCACCCCGAGGTGTTCAAGGTCAATATTCAGGTATTCCTTGCAGGAGCGTCTGATTTTCAGGGCTTTATCTGCATCTTTCGGGTCGCTAATCATGTTCATGACAAGGCGTGGATGAAAAGCGGCGTTTCGTATACGGAATTTTTCGGCGTTTTCCGGGTCTATCTTCGAGATTTCTTCGATAATTTTCGGGATATACATTCTGCGCAGGGAGCTGCTGTCAGTTTTAAGGTTTTCCATATATTCCCAGGCCGGAGAGCCTTTTTTAAAGCAGCTGTACATGAGCCGGAATACGGCGTTTTTAAGAAAGAGGTAGGCATTCAGCGTTGCGGTTACCGAGGGCGCCGTAACGACGATGCCCTGCGGCGAGGTGAGGAAAAAATCAAGGATGCCGGTATGGGTTCCCGCTCCGAGATCGAGAATAAGATAATCCGCGTCGCTTTTCAGCAGGTTTTTCGTGAGTACGTTTTTTTGAGGCGCTTTCAGGGCGGTCAAGCCCGGAATTTCGGAATCTCCCGGGATAAAACGGACATTGGGATAGAAGGTATCCATGATAATATCGTCGAAAGAGGATGAGCCGGTAATAAAGGTCCCAATGCCGGTCCGAGGTGAAGGTACGCCCAATACTAGATGCAGGTTTGAAGCTCCCAAATCAAGATCGGCGAGCAGTACTGTTTTTCCTGCCTGGGCGAGTGCAATTGCGAGGTTGGCTGAAAGAAGACTTTTTCCGACTCCGCCTTTACCGCTGGCAATTGGGATTATTTGCATAGGATTCGGCTTCTCCCAAAGCAGAAAATTCCGGCGGCGGTATCGCAGAGGATAAAAAAGGCCGCCGACAAAAGAGACGAAAGCAGGATAAAATTGCCAGAAGAGGCGAAACCCCATGCGTCGATGAAGTTTTTAATGATAAAAAAGATCAGACCGGGAATTCCAAGCGCTTTAATCAAGGAAACGAGGGGCAGCCATTGGCGGAACTGATCCTCGTCCAGGGCCAGCATCAGAAATAGTATCGGAATGAGGCAGAGCAGCCCTGTTCCGGCATACCAGCTGATGGTAAGCATCGAATTTCCCGAAAAGAGGCTCAATTTCAGCAGCAAATAGAGTTTGATAAGTTCATACACCAGCAATACGGGATACATAAAATTTTTGAAGCGCATTAAATAGAAGTCTACGCAACATAGGGGCTCGGGTCAAGGGGTCGTTTTCACCTTGACAAAGGGTTGCTCTTTCCCTGACAATGACTTATGAGCTCCAAAAAAATCTGGTTAAGTGCAATGCTGTTTTCGGCCGCACTTGTGTTTTTCACCCTTTTTTCCCCCACAGTATTTGCCCAGACCAAAGACGAGAATGCAAAGTCGTCCGAACGTTATTTACAGCTGTTTCAGTATGTATTCAGCTTTGTGCAGAATAACTATGTTGACCCGGTTGATCCCAAGGTATTATATGAAGGCGCCATGAAGGGAATGCTGGATTCCCTGAAGGACCCCTACACCACTTATATAGGTACTGAAAGTCTGCTCGGAACGAGCCTCAAGGATACCACTACCGGCGCATTCGGCGGAGTAGGGCTATCCATAACAAAACCCCTCGAATCGACCCCCGAAAAACCGGCATGGGTCGAGGTTGCGTCTCCGATAGAGGATACCCCGGGATGGAAAGCGGGCGTGCAGCCCGGGGACCTGATCCTGACCATTGACGGCAAGGACACGGCGGATATTACCATGGAAGAGGTGCTCTCCCGTCTGCGCGGACCGGTAGGCACCAACGTGACAATACAGCTCCGGCGCGGAAAGGCGCTCGAATTCCCCGTTACCCTTACCCGTGCCCAGATCGAAGTCCCGACGGTTAAATACGCGATGATGGACAAGGGCATCGGCTATCTCCGCATTATCGAGTTTACTCCTCTGACGGCAGAACGTGTCCAGGAAGCCCTGGATTCCTTTCAAAAGGCCGGCTACACAAAGCTGCTTATAGATCTTCGAAACAATCCCGGCGGACTTATTACCAGTGTGGTCGAAGTAGCCGATAAATTTATCAATGACGGCGTGATTGTATCAACACGCTCGCGTATTTCCTATGAAAACCGGAGTTTCAAGGCAAGCCCCGCAAAAACAACCTTTGACTCTAAAATTCCCGTCGTAATCCTTCTGAATAAGGGTTCCGCGAGCGCTTCGGAGATTCTGGCCGGGGCCATGAAGGATGACCGGCTTGCCTATCTGGTGGGTGAAACCAGTTACGGCAAGGGTTCCGTTCAGCAGGTTATTGATCTCTTGAATGAGGATGCCATGAAAATCACCATGGCACGATATTATACCCCGAGCGACGCGAATATCGACAAGCTCGGCATTCCGCCGGACCGCGAGATTCTTTTTCCTGTATTGACCGATGTCGAGGAAAAAGCACTGACAGAACTTTTAAAAACCACAAAAATTGCCGATTATGTCGCGGACAAGAGCGCTCTGACCGAGGCGCAGGCTGAATCCTATGCACGGACCCTTGCCAAGACGTATCCCGTGGAAATCCGGATACTGAAGCGCCTGGTCATGCAGGAATTTTACCGTACCCATATAAGCCCGCTTTACGACCTGGAATATGATATCCAGCTTAAAGCCGCAGTTGATATTCTCCTCAAAGAGAACGTTTCTGTTCTCCTCAAGACAACTAAAACCGTGCGTGAACTGCAGGATGCGGTAAAAGCCGAAAAACTTGCCGCGGACCAGGCGGATGCGGACAAACTGGCAGCAGGCAAAAAGGCCGCCGGCGCGCAGGCCGCCGGCACACAGGCTGACGGAAAGCCCTCGGTTCCCTCCACCGACCTGGTTCCTCTGCCGTAATGCGCGTCAAATGAGACAGCTTGTTTTGTCCGTCCCTCCCGACAGAGAGGGGTGCGCGATCCTTTCAGGCAGTGAGTACCGGTACCTTGTGCAGGTATTGCGGAAGGTGTCCGGAGACGTTATTGAAGTAAGACTTCCGGACGGAACCCTCACTTTAATGAAAATCTCCGCAATTGAACGGAAGGATAAGCGGGTTCTGCTGTCCCCTGAAAGGCGAACCCCTGCGGAAAAGCGGGCTGAACCGGGAAACGGGGACTACCCTAAAATCATTCTTTTTCAATGGCTTTTAAAGGGTCCCAAAATGGATCAGGTAATCCGACAGGCAACCGAGACGGGAGTCGCCTGTATTGTCCCTGTCGCCGGGGAGCGCTGCCTTTCACGTGATGCTGATTCTGTCGGAGAGGGAAAAACAGGTCGCTGGGAACGGATTGTCCGCGAAGCCCGCCAGCAAAGCGGATCTCCGGTCGCAACGGATATTTTACCTCCTGTTTCGGTGCCGGACATCCCCGCGTTGTGGAAGAGTCTTACCGGGGAAATAAGCGGAATCGCCCTGGTCCTGACTGAAGCCCCCCTTGCGCGAAAATCCCTGCATGGGTATCTTGGTAACGGCGCCGGCCTTACCGCCCTCGCGATCGGGCCTGAGGGCGGGATGACATCGGGGGAGATGGCACTTCTCGACGAAGCGGGATTCTTGTGTGTCCATTTCAGAACGAATATTCTCAGGGCCGAGACTGCTGCCCTATACGGGATCGCAGCGGTACAGTCAGCGCTAACGGAGTTGGAAAAGTGGCAATTGAAAGAATAAATTTTTTAAAAGTTCCCCTTGATATCATCACGGAGGAAGACCTGGAGCCGGTAATTCTCGATCTTCTGGCCAGGGACGGGCCTCAGCATATCATGTTCATGTCCCTGTGGGATGTTCTGCGCGCGCGTCACCGGGGAGAATTCCGTGCAATGGTGCTGAAGGCCGCCCTGGTTATTCCAACGTCCAGAAGCATCATAAACGGGGCCAGATTTCTCAAGAAAAAGGTTCCTGTCCGATATCAGCCCTTCACGCTGATTATCGGCATCCTCGGAGTGCTCGAAAAGTACTACAAATCCCTGTATCTCTTCGGTGCCCAGCAGCGCAGCCTTATCCAGGCTGAGCGGAATGTGCGCAGCACCTTCCCGAAACTGAGCATTGTCGGCCGTTTTGCCGGCTATTATCATAAAACCATGGAACGGAACATCCTTACAGCCATCGTCAAGGCCCATCCCTCCCTGGTTATCGTTTCTGCAGGGGTGCCTTCAAACCAAAAGTGGATTCACCGGAACCGGAGCAAACTGCATAATGGAATTTTTATATGGAATGCCGATGTAATCGACATTTTCTCGGAACGGAAACGCCGGGTTTCCGAAAAGACCTTTAATCGAGGCTTGGAATATTTTCCGTTAATTTTGAAAAATCCCTTAAGAATTTTTAGAATATTCCAATACTTATGGTATAACGTTTTAGTTTTATTTTACCGGTTATTTCGGAGTTCAACCTAAAAAAAAGTTACCCTGCAATCTGAAAAGGCCCGGAAAGGAATTTCAGTTGAAAAAAGTTCTTTTTATAACCTCGCGGACGGAGGATATCCGCAAGCTGTGCCACAACAGCCGATCGATATGGAAGGTTTCATATCTGAAAGATGTGCTAACCGCTCCCCTTTCGATCGCGTCCTGCTTTTTTGATTTTATCCTTTTTGACATTGCCTTGACGGGATTGTATGCCCCCGATCTGCTCTACCGGATTACCGCCGTTCCCTCTCACCCGCCCGTTTTTATTCTCAGCAAAGAGTATTCGTTTGATTTTTTCAATCTTGCCCGTACCGCAGGAACATGCGGCTATTTTCATATTCCCTATAATATAGATGCGCTTTCGAAGCAGATTGACCGGTTTTTTGAAGCCCGCGGATTTATCGGTGATTGTCCCGGTTCTGGTCCCGGTGAAAAACACCCGAAGGACGGGATTCATACGACAATTTTGGGAAAAAGCATTTTGATTGAGCAGCTTCGAAGGGATATTTTTGCTTTGCGGGACAAGAGCGAACCGGTCATGATTTATGGAGAGACCGGTTCGGGGAAAGATTTAGTCGCCCGGATGGTGCACGAGCACTCCCCTGTCTCTTCGGGCCCGTATACGCCGTTGAATGTGAGCTGTATTACGCAAAGTCTTGCGGAAAGCGTTCTTTTCGGCACTACACGGGGAAGCTATACCGGCGCGAATGACTCGAAGGGCTTATTCGAAGCATCTGACCGGGGAACGCTGTTTTTGGACGAAATCGGGGAACTTGATCCCGGTATTCAACCCAAATTCCTGCGGGTACTTGAAGACAAGCAAGTGTCGCGTATCGGGTCATCAAAGACTATCAAGGTGAATTTCCGGCTGGTGTGCGCTACCAATAAAGACCTTGGCGAGGCGGTGAAAGCAGGCACGTTCAGGCAGGATTTATTTCACCGCCTTGATGTGCTTCGGCTGTCGGTCCCTCCCTTGCGCGATCATCCCGAAGACATTCCCCTTTTAGTTTCCGGCCGCTTACAGCAGTATCACAAAGTTCTGTCAGCCGAGGCTTTGGAAAAACTTCAGCATCATGATTGGCCGGGGAATGTCCGGGAGCTCTACAACTGTCTATCCCGGGCGGCCTGCTGTTCCAATTCAGAGGTAATCAATCCGGATCAGATCCAGCTTTGATATACGCCATTTTTTTAAATAGCTGTTCCAGTTTTTTCGCTTCCCCTTCCGACAGGGCTGCACGGGCAAGGATTCCCTCCAAAAAGCGGTTGTTTTCCTCTTTTCCGGAGTGTGTATATAAACCAATTCGATCAATATGTCCGCTTAGCGAATCTACCAGAAGCTGAAGCCTTGAAAGGGCGATCGGCTCGTAACCCCGGTTCTGTCCGTCATAAGCCCGGAACAGAGTATAAGTCATGATTTGGACTGCATGCGAAAGATTGAGGGAAGGGAAGTCATCGCTGGAAGGAATATTTACGGCAATCGAGCAGCAATCAAGCTCTTCATCAGTCAATCCTGTCCGTTCATTCCCGAAAACCAGGGCGGCTTTTCCGCTTGAGGCGTTTTTTGTGTTTTGGGCGAACTGTTCCGGGGTCATTCCCCAGGATTTGCGTTTTTGTCCCATTCTCCGGGTTGTACCGGCGGAAATCGTGCAGTCGGCCATCGCATTTTTTAGTCCTTCAATTGTGGGTGGGTAAAAAACTGCCGAATCCCACACATCGGCGGCATGAACGGAAAGGTTTCGTACCTGCTGGTCGGCATAATCGGATTTATTTCCAATAATGCGCAGATCCGAACAGGCCATAGTTTTCATAGCCCGGCACACAGAACCGATGTTCCGGGCATCTTCCGGCCGGCAAAGCAATATAGCGCAAGGTATTGGTGTCACAGAGCGATTTTCTTTGATGTCGCTTGTTATGTCAATATTCATAGACTATTATATATCTATGGGTAGCGTATTAAACGGAAAAACAGCACTG
This sequence comes from Spirochaetales bacterium, assembly GCA_043775705.1. Taxonomy (GTDB): domain Bacteria; phylum Spirochaetota; class Spirochaetia; order Treponematales; family Treponemataceae; genus Teretinema. Next base: position 17,388 of record JAYVSC010000145.1, read on the forward strand.
GTGATCGGCGGTTCCGGCGGTATAGGCAGGGAGGTCGCTTTTCAGCTTGTTGAGGCAGGTGCGTTTGTGAGTGTTCTGGGACGCCACAGCCTTCCGGGAATCGAGTCTACAGAACTGGATATGGATAATCCGGATAATCTGGAGATTTTGCTTGCCAGAGTCGAGAAAACAGATATATTATGTATTATTCGCGGTCCTTTTTTACAAAAAACGCTTCATGAAACGACGCCCGATGAATGGGTTTCAATTGTGTATGCCAATTTAACACTTCCCGGAATGCTTGTTTCTGCAGCCCTTCCGTATATGAGTGAAAAAAAATGGGGCAGAATTCTTCTATTTGGGGGAACGGGAACAGATTCCATATGCGGGTTTCGGACAAATGCCGCATATGCTGCAGCTAAAACCGGGTTGTCCTCTTTAGTTAAATCGGTAGCTCTTTCTTATGCAGATCAGGGAATAACCTGCAATGCGGTATGTCCCGGATTTGTTGATACCGAGTATATAAGCCCGGAGGAAAAAGAGATTCTCGCACGCAAGAATCCCGATGGAAAATTGATTTCAACAAAGGAAATTGGAGAAGCAGCAGTTTTTTTGCTGAAAAGCAGTATACTTAATGGCGTTGTGCTTCCGGTTGATAAAGGCTGGAAACCGGCAAAGGTTTGACAATTTTTTTTAAAATGTTTATAGTAATGATATTAGAGATAATACCGATATTCTATACGGTAGGAGTGATATGAATAATAATAGCATTATTCCAGGATTTGATGAGGAAAAGGACGATAGTCTTAAAATCCGTCTGGAAAAAGTTGATAATGTCGAAAGTTGTATAGTATTATTCCTGAACGGCTATATAGATACATATAATTCCAGTTTTTTCCAGAAACGTGTGTCAAAAGTTGTTGAGGCAGGATACAGCCGCTTGATCTTTAACTGCGGTGCCCTCAATTATGTGTCTTCTACAGGTATTGGATCCTTTACCGCATTTCTTAAAACGGTCAAGCCGAAGGGCGGCGATGTGGTTCTGCTCGAAATTCAGCCCAAGGTATATGAAGTTTTTCAGCTTCTTGGATTTTCTCAATTTTTCAATATCAAAGATTCCCTTGCTGATTCAGTAGATTTTTTCAAGACGCGGGGTATAGAGGTTAAATCGGAAGTATTTCCGAAAATATTTGCCTGCCCAATCTGTTCAAAAAAACTTAAGGCTACAAAGCCCGGCCGTTTCCGCTGCTCGGAATGTAAAACAATACTTGCGATTGATAATACCGGACAGGTTTTTCTCGGCTAGTTATCGTAATTCCGGGATCAGAAAAAGGCTGAAAGTGAAAACTTTCAGCCTTTTTTTATTGACACATCCATGAATTAATGATTTTTTCATCAAGAATTCAGGGTCTGTGTATAACATGTGCACAACTCCTTGATAAGTCGGTATTATTCTATCCTTTCCGGTGCCGCTGAACCAAAATTTTTCACCAATAAATCCTACTTCAAATGAATTGTGATTGTAATTCCTTACAATGCAACAACTTAGTAACGGCATCCTGAAAAAGTTGCTTTTTCACGTATCATTTTCGGAAGTTCTTACTGGATAAAGAATTAGAAAAAAACATTGATTCAATTACGGTATAACCTGTGGATAAACTGTTAAATACCATAGTGAATTCATTATCCAGTATAGAAAAGTTCTTGTAATCGGCCTTTGTGCATGTTATTCTTTCTATAATATGAAAAATTCTTTGAAGCTGCCGCTTGTGTTTATTGCAAATCTTATTGTATGGATTTGCCTGATTGCAGTATTCACACAACTCGGCTCGGATGAATCCTTAGGCGCCCTTGGAAGTAGAAATTTTCTTTTGTTTTTTATTAATACGGTGAACCAGGGGCTCTATCTTGTTCCCCTTTCCGTAATGTGTGCTCTGCTGGTATGCCTTTTTTATCTGATGCGGCATAAAACAATAATATTCATTTCACTGCCTCTTGTTTTGATTGTATCGTCCCTGTCTGTGGTATTTCTTGTTCCATTTTCGTACCGCATGCTAGACCGATTTACTGCATATCAAATACCGGTAAAACAAGGCATGCAGAAAAATACTCATACACCCTTTTCTCCGGGTTATATCCGCAAGGATTCTTCATATTCCCGCTTTATCTGGTTCAAGGTCTCGGACAATCAGACAGAGGTATCCCCCATAATAGTAGTTAACAGTCAACTGCGTCTGGGGCTTCCTGCAATGAGCGTATACCCTTCCGGTATCTATTCTCCGGAAAATGAATCGATTTCAAAGGATTCTACGGTGCTCATTGAAAAGGCAGGCGGAAAAGACACTCTGGTTTCCGCATCGATGGGCCTTCCGGTGTTTATCAAATCATTCAGCGAGGATATCGGAACAGTCTTGAATGTCTTCCGCTCATCATTGAAAGTCAGTTTTATCTATTATTTGATAATTTATGGAAGTTTTATTTTTTCGGTTATTTCATTGTGGGTGCTTTGTTTTACAACCGGCTGGCGGCTTTTAAACGTGTTTTTGGTCGTGAGCGTATTTCGGCTGCTTTTTCTGTATTATCACTATTCCTCAGGCGGTAAAATATTTGCATGGATCAAGTCTCTTCTTCCTTTATCCGTCTCTCCGTCGCTGATTTCACCGGTCTTGTATATCTTGTTTTCCGTTCTGCTTATTCTGGCGGGCAGCGCCGTGTATTTGATTCGTAAATTATCCCGTTCAGGTCAGGCGGCCATATATGAATGAAATCAAGAGGGTTTTCCCCGTGCTGTTTGTGCATATTCTTTTAGGTTTTCTTGCCTGTATTGTGTTTATGTATATAAAGCCGCTTCCCGTCGAATTGATCGCTCCCTTTGTTTCCGGCTACCGTTTCCGTGCAGCCGTGCTTCTTTTCATTACATACATTCCCGCTCTTCTTATCAGCGGACTGCTTCTAGGCTATGCCTTAGCCTTCAGCAAGAATGCGTCGGATTCAATTGATCGCTGGTCAGAACAGCTTCTTTCTTATTTGAAAGGCGCTTTTTTAATATGCATCATCTCCATTTCGATTTACATAATCCTGTCGGAAGGCACCACTCCCATTATGCAGGCGAAGCAGGAGCAGGCGGTTATACGGACGAAGGATTACGCGGACTTGATGAGTGTTGCCCAAGATTCCGCTGAGCGGGGCTTGCCCAATGAGGCCGAGTTTCAGGTGAGCATGGCTCTCCAGATATGGCCCAAGAGCGAGGAAGCGTCAAAACTGCTGAATGCGGTCCAGCTTGATCTTTCTGAAATTTCGGGAGGAAGCCTTTCGCCGGAAAAAAATACCTCCGCCGAAGAACCTTCCCAGGCTCTGTCCCATCCTTCCGGACTTACCGTTCTGCAGGCGCTGGACAAGGCTCTTGAGGCGGAAAAGGCCGGCGATTTCTATAACGAGCACTACTTTGCGATGCTGGCCTACAGCATGGCGCCGGGTACGGATCCGAATAAAATCGAAGCGCTGCGTTTGGCAAAGACCGCATGGAATCAAATCACCGAAGGTACCGATCAGCTCAAGGCTGAGGGTGACAAAGAACTGTACCGGAACAAACAGGAAGGGTATGAGGCGATTCAGAATAATGATTTCCTGAAGGCCTATTATATCTTCCTGTCCCTTCAGGAAGAGCAGGCCCGGTCTGTAAACCGCCTTGCTGATCCGGATGTTGAACGGTTTCTTGAGGTGTCCCGCTTGGGTGTCCTTGATTCATTTTTCTTTATCGATGAAACCCTTCACATGAAGCTGTTTGAAACCGCACGCGACGTGTTTTTTGTGATCAAGGGTTCTGACGGCTTTACCAATAGTGTTTTTATCCGCGGATTAACCTATACCCGCTCCTCAGGCAGGGATATGGCTTATCTAAGGGACTTTGAGTATGCGCGTTTTGACCGTGATAACAAGCTGCGCTACCAGATTTCGGTTCCCTACGTAAAAATGTTTCCATATACCGCACAGGACGGCAGGACGGAGCCTGAGCTTCTTCTGAAATCGGTAAACCGGAAAATCAAGGGCGCCGATATTATCCCGGTCGTAATCGCCGGCGAGGTTCCGGAGATGCAGAAAAACATACTGCAGCTGGACTTGCCCTATGCCGACTTTAACCTGATAGTTACCGCCAATAAAGGGCCTGCGGCAATGAGCTTGATCGATTTGTTCCTCTTTACGGACAAGGCCGAAAAGTACGGTTTTTCCCGCACGGTATACCTGAGCGAGCTGATCGGACGGCTCTCGGATCCCTTCCTGATGCTCATCGTGTCAATTTATGTGCTCATCCTCGGCTGGCGGTACAGGTTGGGAAAGAATGTACTTTTCAAGGCCTGGTGGCTTTTGACTATTCCTCTTTTCCCGATGTTCTCGCTTTTTTTGATCGAGACCGTTACTTATTTCTCCCATCAGTTCATTGCCGTATTTGTCAATCTGGTACCCCAAAACCCCCTGGTTCTCATGCTTGGTATTCTCTCTCTCTGTTTTGTGGTTATTTCGATTTACTTTTTTTCGCAGCGTTCCGACTAGAGGAGAATAGGCATGAATTCACGAAAGGACATTCTGCTCATATGCAGTTTTATATTTTTATTTTTGGCCGTATGCCTTGATGCACAGGATATTCCGGTTCGCGTGTCGATAACCGGAAAAAATGTTCAAATGAGGGAGTCTCCGGCGGTCAGCGCGAAGGTTATAACGGTATTGAACGAAGGAAATACGGGTACGATAATCGAAACACAGTCCCTCGAGGACAACCCTGAATACCGGATATTCAATTGGGTGAAAATTACCGTAAACAAATTTACCGGTTGGGTATATGGGGAATACGTCGATTTCAGCCAGGATGAAATGAAAATCAACAAGTTCCGGGTGTATAACTCGGATGAAATCAAGGTGAAGATGAACGGGAAAATACTGTATCCCGGTATGAAAGAAAGTGACTTGATGGCTCAGATTGGGACTGCGCCGAAAAAATCTGTAAAAAAAGGGCTGAATTTGGTCTCGTATGAGTATCTTAATGGAAATCTTTATTTTGAAATAAACAATGCCAGTAAATGCGTCACCTATATAAAAATACTGGATCCGTCAATCGAGCTCGCTTCCGGCATAAAAATAGGGACCAGCGTCAGCGACATTAACAGCGCGAACAAGGACGGCCGCCTGAACGTCCAGAATACTTCCATTTCGGCTGTTTCCGTCTATGCGCCTGCCTACAATCAGTGGTACAGCCCGTTTGTTATATTTGACGTCTCGGAAAAAAAAACAATCCACGCCATATATTTGGGGATCAATATAGACTAGCCGCTTTCCGGATCTGGTCCGTCAAGCGGCTTTTCTTAAAACGTTTGGATAAGGGCCCCTCAGCAGGTGGGGTGGCGCTCGATATGCGCGCCTAGGGATTTGAGCCGTGCTGTCAGGTTTTCGTATCCCCGCTCGATTTGGTAAATATTCTTGATCACGCTTTCCCCTCGCGCGCACAGCGCGGCGATAACCATGGCCATGCCTGCGCGCACGTCCGGGGACACCAGCTCCGATCCGTGCAGAACGCTCTGCCCCGAGACGACGGCGCGGTGCGGATCGCAAAGAATGATTCTCGCGCCCATGCCGATCAGTTTGTCCACGAAAAACATCCGGGACTCGAACATTTTTTCATGGATCAGGACAGTACCCTCAACCTGCGTGGCGACGACGGTCATGATGCTCGTAAGGTCGGGCGGAAACCCCGGCCAGGGAGCATCGTCGATTTTCGGTATCATTCCGCCGAGATCGCAGTTGACCTGGAGGTCCTGCTGGGTTGAGACGGTAAGGGACGTTCCTTCGATGCTCCAGCGGATGCCGAGCTTTCCGAAGGCAAGCCTGATCGGGCGCATGTCTTTCGGCTCGATGTCGGTGATCGTGATGCTGCCGTGGGTGACCGCGGCCAGGCCGATGAAGGAGCCGATCTCCATGTAGTCCGGGCCGATCCTGAAATCAGTTCCGTGCAGCGTGGCGACGCCCTCGATGTTCAGTATATTCGAGCCGATGCCGGTGATGAGGGCTCCCATGCCGTTGAGCATGTTGCAGAGGTCCTGGACATGGGGCTCGCTTGCCGCATTGGTAATGGTAGTTTTCCCCTCGGCGAGAACTGCCGCCATAACCGCATTTTCGGTCGCAGTGACGGAAGCTTCATCAAGAAAAATATCCTGGCCTATGAGCTTGTTGGCCGTGAAGGTAAACTGTCCGTCTATGTCGACCCTTGCACCGAGCTCGGTGAGCGCGAGGAAGTGGGTGTCGAGCCGGCGGCGTCCGATGACGTCCCCGCCGGGAGGCGGCAGGATCGCTTTGCCCGCGCGTGCGACGAGAGGACCTGCGAACAGGATGGACGCACGGATTTTCGTGGAGAGGGCTTCCGGAATATCGGTGCGCGCGACATTCTGCATGTGCAGACGGTATTCGTTGGCCTTGATCTTTTCGACCGTGCCCCCGAGGGCGGTGAAGATCTCGAGCATTACATGCATGTCTTCTATTTCGGGTAAATTTCTGAGGATCACCGGTTCTGCGGAAAGCAGAGCGGCGGCTATGCAAGGGAGGGCGGCGTTCTTGTTGCCGCTTGCCTTTACCGTGCCTTTAATAGGAAATCCGCCTTCAATTCTATATTCGTACATATTCTATTCTCCCCAGAGTTGCGCGAGTTCTATAAGTGTTTTGACCATATTCGTCATCTGCGAAAGGGACGCCCATTCGGTGCGCGAGTGGTAATTGTGCCCGCCGGTAAAAAGGTTCGGCGTGGGGATGCCCATTTCGGTAAGGCGTGATCCATCGGTGCCTCCCCGGATCGGCTTCATGAATGTGGCGACCCCTGCCCTGCGGGCGGCCTTTTCGAGGAGGGCAAGGACATGGGGTGCGTCGTCGAGTTTCTGTTTCATGTTCAGGTACTGGCTTGTCTTTTTGACCGTGACGGTGCCCCCCGGGAATTGGGCTTCGATACCCTTCGCGATGGCGTCAATTCTTTCAAGGCGGCTCTTCATGCCGGAACTGTCGAAATCACGGAGGAAAACGGAGAGCGAGGCTAGTTCGGTCGTTCCGCGGAAATTGAGGGGGCAGAAGTAGCCGTAATATCCGTCGGTAGCCTCGGGGCTTTCCTGGGCGGGAAGGCTGGTAATAAAACGGGATGCCATTGTAATCGCGTTGACCATTTTGCCGCGGGCTGTGCCGAGGTGGGCGGAAACACCGGTGAAGGTTATGTCCGCTTTCCATGCATTGAAGCATTCCGTTTCAAGCTCGCCCTCCTGGCCGCCGTCAACCGTATAAAAGGCCTTCGAGCGCAGTTTCGCGAGTGGAACCCTGTCCATCCCGTGCCCTGTTTCCTCGTCGGGGCTGAATAGAATTTCAATCGGTCCGTGCTTTATTTCGCTGTGCGCGAGCAGATATTGTGATGCGGTGAAAATGCCTGCAATACCGGCTTTGTCGTCCGCCCCGAGCAGCGTAGTTCCGTCCGAGGTGATGATGGTGTCTCCGATGCAGGCTGCCAAATCCTCGTCAGACTCAGGATCGATGGAAAATCCGTCCTTCAGGAGGATCGCTTTTCCGTCATAGGCGGGATGGACTTTTGGTTTTACGTTGTCGCCGGGCGCGTCCATGGCCGTGTCCATGTGCGCACACAGGCCAAACGGGGGTTTTCCCTCATAGCCGGGACTCGCGGGGATACGGGCGAGAATATAAAAATTCTCGTCCATTTGAACATCGGTCAGTCCGATTTCCCCGAGTTCCCTGACGAGAATTCGGGCAAAATCTTTCTGGCAATCGGTTGACGGAAGGGTTCCTGAATCGGCGATTTCCATGTTGCTTTGGGTACCGATGGCGGCATAGCGCAAGAACCGCTCCATCAGGGGTTCTGAAATAATTGGGTCGTGCATTTGCATCCACAGTACGATATTTGTTCCCTATCGTCAACTTGCCGTTTTCGGCTGAAAGCAGTACCATTGATCTATGAATTCTATACCTGCATACCCGGTGTTTGCGCCCTTGTCTCTTGAAATGGCCCGGGAAATTTCCCCTCATTTGGTCAAACTTCCCGACGGCGTTTCCGAATTTAGTTTCGCGGGCCTCTACCTGTTCCGGCACCGGTATAATTATCACGTATCCTTCAAGGATTGCCTCTTGATCATTTCCGGCGAGCTTGAAGGAAAGAAGTTTTTCATTACCCCTTGCTGCTCGACCGATATCGCTACGGTGCAGGAACTATTCAAAACGCATGATTACTGGAAACTTATTTCGCCCGCCTTTCTCGCAAAAAACAGGGAAATGATGACAGCAGCCGGCTTCGGGATCATCGAAGACAGGGATAATTTTGATTACCTGTATTTCCGTACCGAGCTCGCGACCCTTGCGGGAAAGAAATTCCATAAAAAAAAGAATCACGTGAATTCTTTCGAGCTGAACTATCCCGTTCATTCCGTGAAAAAACTCGATCTTGTAACGAGGAAGGATGCCCAGATGGTGCTTGATGCCTGGCTTGAAGCGCAGGAAGATCCCGCCGACACCGATTATCGCGCCTCGAAGGAAGTGCTCGAACTTATCGATCAGTTCGAGATGACCGGGCTTGTCCTGTATGTGGACAATATCGCGGTTGCCTGGTGTCTCGGTGAAACCATAGGAGACGGCAGGATAGTGGCAGTTCACTTTGAAAAAGCCCGTCTCGATGTCCGCGGCGCCTTTCAGTACATCAATTATCTTTTTGCCCAATCCCTGCCTGAAACAGTCGAATTCATCAATCGTGAACAGGATCTGGGGGATGAGGGGATGAGACAGGCAAAGTTGACCTATCGGCCTTCAGGATTTGTCGAGAAATACAAGGTAATAAAATAAATATGGGTACGATTGTCTCTCTTCTGCTGCTGCTGGTATTTTTGTCTCTCGGGTTTATTCTTTCCCGTCTGGGAATTCTCGCCTTCAATTCGAAAATAGACCGGATTTTCTCGATTGCACTCTACCTTTTGCTGTTTTCCATGGGATTACGCCTCGGTCAGAGCCGTTCAGTCATTTCGAGTCTATCACTTGTCGGCGCTCTGGCGATCAGCAGCGCCGTTTTTACCTGCACGGGAACCGTGCTGTGTCATCTCCTGATGGGTCCTGTATACCGGAAAATTGACTCAAACGGTTTGTATGCAGGAAACCCCAAAACTTCTGCTGGAGTAAAAACCGGACCGGTTTCGGGAACCCACAGGGCGGCGATACTGGTGCACAACCTGAAAAAGCCCTTTGTTCTTCTTGTTTTGGTGGTGCTCGGCACTTTTGCCGGGTATTTTTTACCTTCTGTTTCCGTCTTGGCTGACGGCTCTGTTGCCACCTGGATTTTGTATGTCCTGCTTTTTATTATCGGAATACAGATGGCGGGGAGCGGGAGCAGCTTGGGAAAACTTATCGTCCAGCCTGCAGTCCTGCTTCTTCCCCTTGTCACCATGGCGGGAACCCTCCTCGGCTCCCTCGGAACTCTGTTTTTTACCGGCATGTCGGTGGGGAAAGCCCTTGCCTTGGGATCGGGATTCGGGTGGTACAGCCTTTCAGGGGTTCTTATCACCAATCTGGGGGATCCTGTCCTCGGAGCCGCCGCCTTTCTGTCAAATTTACTCCGCGAGACAATAGCCTTTCTCTCAGTGCCTCTTTTATACCTGACCGGCCGCTGTGAAAGCGGCATAGGCATTTCCGGCGCCACCAGCATGGATGTTACCCTTCCTGTAATAGAAGATACTTGGGGATCGGAAATTATCCCGCTTTCTGTGGTTCACGGGGTAATTTTGAGTTTTCTGGTGCCTTTTCTCGTCCCGTTATTCATGAGTTTCTAGTATATTAGCAGTATAGTAATAAATCACTGCTCCGGAGGTTTTCATGGAATTGATAAGTACCCGCAATAGTAAAAAAATTGTCAGTTTCCGCAATGCGGTACTTGATTGCATGCCTGAAGACGGCGGTCTTTATGTTCCCGCGAAAGAAGAAGATTTACGCCCTTGGATCATGTATATGGATGAAACGACGAAATTTTCCTCGATTGCGGGAACCCTGACTTCCGCCTTGCTGAAAGAAGAGTTCAGCCCGGTCGTCTCCGAGCGTATCGCCGCGAAGGCCTTTTCGTCCTACAGCCCCGAATTGCGCCAGCTTGATGATCATCTTTTTTCCCTTGAGTTGTTTCACGGTCCTACCGGCTGCCACAAGGATTTCGGCTTTTTATGGCTTGCCTCGGCCCTCGAGCATATTTTGACGATGGAAGACCGGAATGCAGTGGTTATGGCTGCCACTGCCGGAGTAACCGGACGGAGTATGGCTGCGGCCTTTTCCGGAAAAAAACGCCTGAAAATGATTTTAGTCTATGCAAAAGGAACCCTTAAGGGGCTTGATCCTTCGATGCTGGCATGGAACGGCGGTAACATCTGGCCGCTTGAGGTGGACGGAAACCTGCAGGATGCGCAGAACCTCGTACGGAATGTCTATGCGGACAGGGATCTCGTTTCGCGGTATGGACTGACGCTTGCCAATACGATGAATATCGGCCGTCTCCTACCTCAAGTGTTTTTTTATATGTTTGCCTTCAACCGTCTCAGGAAAAAGGTGAGGGGAGATATTTTTTACGCAGTGCCCTCGGGGAACTACGGAAACCTTGTGGCCGGCTTGTACTCGTGGAAATTTTCTCTTCCCGTCAACGGGTTTATTACCGATGCCACCGCCTCCCTTTCCTGCGATCCGACCGGAAGATGCGTATGCCTGGATTCAATTGTGCCCTTAAATGAACGGGGACCCGCAGATCCGGCTACTCCATCGAACATGGAGCGCCTTGAGCAGGTTTTCGCGGTAAACCCCGCAATGCTCAGAGGTTTGGTTTTTCCAGCGGCGGTAGATCCGAAAAGAGTGAGTTCGCTGACCTTTGACGTGTATAAAAAGTACGGGATATTGCTCGACACGGCCACTGCCACCGCCTATGGAGCTATTGACTCCCAGCAGGAACGGATCAACTCGGACGAAGGTTCGGTTGTTCTTGTATCAAAGGATCATCCTGCTTTCGAGGCGGAAAAACTCCGTGCTTCCTGCGGGATCTCTCCCGTAATGCCGGATTTTATGAAAACCGCAAAAGATCCCGTTTCAGGTGCGGTCACGATAGCTGCTGACAGCAAGGCCTTAATACAAATTTTAAAGGATTTAGCCTAAATTATTGCCCTTGGCATTAAATGATTCTTGCACCGGCAGGTAAAAAGTTTTATACTAAGCTCAGGTAGCGGGAGGGAACGAAATGGCCGTTAAGCTTGATGGGGCAAAATTTGACACTATCGATGAACTGGTGGAGGCATTGTATCCCATGTATGCCGATAAAATGTCGATAGAGGAATTTAAAAAATACGCAGAAGAAAACGCACTGAAAAGCTGATGTTAATTTTTGAAAGTATAAAAAAACACGCAAAATCCTGAATGGATTCTGCGTGTTTTTTTTGGTTTTCCAAGTTTTATTTGCTTTTTTTCGGGGAAATCTTTGTGATCACATCTTTAATACCCGTTGCCATGCCTTTCACCGAAATTCGTGCGGCGGATTTGCTTTTACCCGTTTTTGATTTTTTTCCGGCCGGTGCGAACAGGACAAGAAATTTTTCTACCTGATACAGTGAGTCGCTGAAACCGGCAAGAAGTGTATTCTGAACGGCAGCGAGTGCGAGCAGCTCAACATTCCATTCCTTGAGTGAAAATTTGGCTTTTTTGACCTCTTTTTTCTCGGGATTCCGGATCAGCGCCCTTACGGTAATGTACAGCTCAAGCAACTGCTCTGCCATTTCCTTATTGAACCATTGGATGCCGTCCCAACTGTGCACTCCGACCAGGGTCTGTATCTTGGGAGAGGTGAAAAAAGAAGTGGTGATTTCGCTGTCTGAGAGTCCAATCAATCCTTTCATCTTTCTCAGACTATCCAGCACCGCATATCCGTTTATGCCGAGGTCGGCGAGGATGTCCGCCATTTTCAGGTCCAGGCTCCACAGGTCTATCAGTTCCCCGGGAGCTTCTTTGTTTGAACATTCGCCGATAAGGTCGCGCACGGTGTAGAGAATGAGGGTTGATGCGAACAGCTCGATCGTTTCGTCCCGGGCAGTAAAACTGGTGTTCATGCCTTCGAGAAGTTTTTTTGACGCGAGGCTGATGGGCGCCATCTTCTTCGCGGCAATCTCTCCGGTGCGGAGCAGTTTTTCAAGGCTCACGCTGAAGGCGGCCCAAACCGCTTCGGGATCGGGTGTTTTTCTCGCCTTTGTTATTCCCTTTATTGCACTTGCCCCGTATTTTCCGTCGATGCATTTTCCGCACACCGCAAAGAAATTCTTTGCATGGTTTTCAGTGCTTTTAATAAAGTCGGCAGCTCTGTCTTCTTTTGCGCCGGAGGCGGTTCCCGCCGCCGAGGCGATGCTTCGGATATCCCTGAAGTATTCCGGGGATGCGAAGGCGGTCAAGGCGGCGTACAGGTCTTTCAGGAAGATGCTCTGTATCCCCATAAACACATCCCTTATGCCGCGGCCCTGCAGGGATTCATAGAGCGTTTTATAGTGGCCCCATTCGTTGTCGTCCACCTCGTAAATATTTATAAAGACTTGAGTTTGGAAACCATTGAGAGCGGCATACAGGCCGGAATCGAAGAGCTCTCCAGTTGTCTTGATATACCAGAGGCCCGAGCGCTGTTCCTGCAGGATGCAGTACCGGTTGTCCCTGCGTGTCAATCCCAGTCCCTCCGCTACCGTTCGCTGCACCATTGTTTTCGTTCCGTCCGCCTGTTTGACGGCAGACGCGGCCGAGGTCTTGATCCATCCGGTCGCCTGTCCGTATACATTATTGAAGAGTATCAGCGCCTTTTCGTTTCCGACCCGATTGGACCAGGCGAAGACATTCTCGTTGACGTTCCCATTTTCATAGAAGTCGTAAAGGTAAAAGTTTTCGACGCCTGCGAACAGATAACGCTTTTTCATAAGCGGGAAAATTTCGCGGCGGTGGCGATTTACGAGGTCCTGGTTTACCTGCTCGTTCTTGTATGCCTTACGGTATTCCATCCCATATTTTTCCTCGAAGCCCTCGACCTGCCCGTGACCGAACATGGGTAGGCCCGGCATCGCTATCATCATGGTGCAGACGCCGAAGTACTTGTCGCCGTTTCCGAACTGAACAGAGGCGGTTTCCTCGTCGGGGTTGTTCATGAAATTGACGTAGCGTTTGAGGATTTCGGGCTCGAACTCGATGGTGTTTTTGATCGTCGTGCGGTATTTCGCGTTGTCCTCGCGCTTGAGCATGTTCATGAATGCCGAGTTATACACGCGATGCATGCCGAGCGTGCGAACGAAGTAGCCTTCCATCATCCAGAAAGCCTCGGCGAGGAGAAGGGTGTCCGGAATTTCTTTCGCGCATCGGTCCACGACTTCCCTCCAGAATTCCTCGGGGATGCGGCGCTCGAATTCATCCCGTTCCAACGCATACTGGGAACGGCTTGCGATGTCCCCTCCCGCTCCAGGCTCCGGGTACCACAAGCGCTGGATGTGCTTTTTCGCGAGCACCATGGCCGCGTCGAAACGGATGATGGGGAAGTTTCGTGCGACATGCAGAATTTTTTGGATGACTTCTTCGCGGGCTGCGGGATTCAGGAAATCAACCTGTGCCGTATCGTTCCAGGGCATGCCCGTTCCGTCGTTTCCGTGGTAGATATAGCGCGTATCCCCGCTTTGGTTATCGACACGCTTGAAGACGACCGCACAGTCGTTTTTGGAGTAATAGTGATTTTCGAGATAGATCCCGACGCGCCCGTCATGTGAAAGATTTTCACCGTTGAAGTCGTAGCCGGGAAAAGGACATTCGCGCGTCTGCACGAATAGATCCGGTTTTTCGACTACCCACTTGGCGTCCATGCCGGTGTGATTCGGCACCATGTCCGAAGCCATGCGGATGCCCCGGTGCCAGGCGCGCACACGCAGGGTGTTCATCGCCTCCCATCCGCCGAGCTCTCCGGCGATCTCGTAATCGTCGAGGCTGTAGGCGCTGGCTGCCGCTTCCGGATTGCCGCAAATCTGCTTGATCCGGGCGCTCGCAGGGGAGCGCTCCCACAGACCGATGAGCCAAAGGCCCGTGAATCCCGCCTGGGCGATAAAGTCGAGTTCCTCGTCGGGAATCTGGTCCAGGCGCGTGATGGGTCGTTTGTATTTTTCGCTGAGCTGGCTGAGCCATACCAGGATGCTTTTCGCGAGGAGCACGACGTTCGGCATCCATTCGCGGTCCGGGCTGAACCGCTCGTATTCCTTGCTGATATCCCCGAACTCGTACGCGTTCATGTCGGGAGTGCTCGACCCGACGCCGCCCGACCAGCCGGCCTTTTCCTCTTCGGAAATCAGATCGATCCCGGACAGAAGGCGCACGAGCCAGTCTCCGAGGAGCGAACCCCAGCGGGTGCGTATATATTCAAGCTGTCCTTTCAGGTTGTAGGGGGAATAGTTGACCGGAGCCTTGAGCATGGAAATCAGGTCAAAACCTTCCGGCCCGAAGGGCGGGTTTTCCGCCGACCAGGTTCTCAGATCATCCCAGGCTCCCAAGTATTGCGTGTTTTCGATAATCTGCTTGTCGTTGAAAAGATTGAAGAAGGGCTCGAAGGCAGGGTTTTCGTTTGCGAGCCGGAGCAGCATAAGTTCTTCGAAGGCAAGAACGCTGTTGGGAACGCCGTCTGCATCGGTTCCGTCGAGCCAGTTCCGCGCGTCGGCTTTCCCCTTGTAAACGGCCATCGGCGGAAATTCCGTGGTGAACAGAATAAGTATGTCATCGATTGCCTTTTTCCCGTGCTTTGCTTCCAGGGAGGCGAGAGCGCCGGTGAAAAATGACGACTTCACCGTAAGGCGGTATTGCCTGCACACATAATGAAAAATTTCGTCGATGAGCCCCATCGCGTTGAGCTGTCCGGCTTTCAGGTAGTGCTCGGGATGCTTTTTTCCGTCTACGTGTTTGTTGTAGTTCAGGACGAAAAGCTGCACTGCTTTCAGATTCGTGAAAATTACGTTTCCGCTTGACGCAAAAAGCGGGTCTTCAAGTTTACACAACTTGCGAATATGGATATTGATATGAAATTCCATTAGCTGTCTGTCGGGACACTCATTTACACCGATTGGAAAAAAATCATCATAGTGGCTGGAATTCATGTTGTTGCTCCCTTTTTCTTTCCTGTAGTTTGTATTCTTCCCCGCCGCTCTTGCAGCACTTCACTTATAGCCGAAACAAGACGTTGGTTTTTCGCCAGTTCCTCGATATGTACCGGCAGGCGGTAGGTCCAGTTGAACGGACTGACGCTGCCTGGAATATTGATCCGCTCGTCATCAGGGCCCGACTTGTAAAAATCGGGCGAGAGGGCCAGAATGTCCTGGACCGGAAGGATCAGCATGTTCGATGAGGATCGTGCCATCATCTTGAGCACGTAGAATGCAACGTCCGGGGAGTAGCCCTTCCTGAATCTGTCTGCGGTGCCTTCGGGGTATCCCTCTCTTTCGGGATTCCATAAGACCATAAAATCATTTGCACCGTTTTCCTGCTCCCACCAGCCGCGGAGTGTGGAGGAGTCATGTACGGAGGTGGTGGCAACGGAAAGCACGGGATAGGTTCCGATATCTTTGAAGGGCTGTCCGTACTCGCTCCATTTCCGTTCCCAGCGAATTACTTTCAGGCCCAGGATTCCAAGGTCTGCAAGAACGCCCGGCACGCTTTCGGGAATTGTCCCGAGATCTTCCGCACAGGGAAGCATGTCGACAGCTTTGGTGAGAGTTCCCAATAACTCCTCGGCTTGTTCTTTCCACAAACGCTCATTTATCTGATTCTTTTCATGGAACATATGTTCGAGGCTTTCCTGTTCTTCCCGTGAAAGGGTTTTCCATGCGCTTGTTTCCCTGAATTTCCAGGTTGGGGTATACAGGGGTTTGCCTTTTTCGTCCCTGCCCGTTATCTGTATGAGGCGGTTGCGCCATTCCTGTATCAGAACGCCCTTTACCGCTTCCGGTATCAAGGCCTTGCGAATATCTGACTCATGTTTTATTTCGCCCTTGAAGCGCCATAATTCCTCGCTGCCGACGCGGTTCATCAATTTCTGGAGTAGGCCATGGGTTCCGAGATAGTCGCCGTGGTTGACGTTCTCGACGATATTCGTCGGTACATGCGGTTCGGTTATCCAGCAAAGACGGTCATCCGAAAACCCCCGTTCCGCCAGTTCTTCTCCTGTTATCGGAGCATGTGGCGTCGTCCAGCCCAGGACTCCGGATTCCTCGCCGTGGGGGATCGACCAGATGCGGAAAAAACCGAGGATGTGATCAATGCGGTAGGCGTGGTAATATTTCGCGGTATGTTCAAGTCTTTTTTTCCACCAGCTGTATCCGTCGGCGCGGAGGTTATCCCAATTGTAAATCGGGAAGCCCCAGTTTTGTCCGGTTGGGTTCAGATCATCAGGAGGACTGCCTGCGCGGAGGTCATCCCGGAAAAATTCGGGGTTGGCCCAGGCATCACTTGAATCTTCATTCATCATGATGGGAATATCGCCCTTCAGTGCTATTCCGATTTTTTCACAATGACGGACTGCAAGAGTGAACTGCTCATCGAGTCGCATTTGTAGCCAGGCGAAAAAGAGATGATTCGCGTTTTCAACTTTGCTTTCCCAGTGATTCTTGATTTCGGTATGAGTCGGCGTGCGCATTTTTTCCCATGCTTTCCACGATGCTTCAAAATGGATGCGCTTCAGATTCATGAAAACCGCATATTCTACAATCCAGGGATTTTTCTTGATCCATGTATCCAGCGCAGGGCTCGAAAGAATGTTTTTTTCGTTAGCTTCGAAGATGCGGTGCAGGAGCTGCATTTTTCCGTCGCGGATTTCCCGGTAGTTGAACCGGGGAAGTTCCTCGTATTTAATTCCAAGGGTTTCGATTTCCTTGGCAAAGGATTTTGCCTCGGGAATTTCCTGGAGACGGATGTACATCGGATGCAGGGCAAATGCGGAAAGGGCGCTGTAGGGAGAGCTTTCGGTTCCGGTATCGTTGACGGGCAATAGTTGAATCAGGTCGATATTTGATTTTTTACAAAAATCGGCGAAGGAAATCAAGTCAAGAAATTCACCGACACCGCGGCTGTCATTTGTCCGGAGTGATCCGACAGAAATTGCCACGCCTGTTACGGGATATGGAAACGCTGGAAACTGCATAAATCCTCCGCCGGAGAAAAAACTCCGGATTCTTTTGAATTATTTTAATTATACGGTAGAAAGGGTAAAAAAGAAAGGATGTATTTAACCGGTTTAGCGGAGAATGTGGCCGCTAGCCGCGTTACTGTATAGAATGAAAAAATCCGCAGCTGAAGTGCCAGACAGGACTGGCGAGTTTGGAGGAAAAAGGCTGAATGTTTTTAAAATCGGGAAGCCAATCGGAACCAGCTGCCAGTTCCTGATAAAAGCCCGTCTCGATTTCAAGTTCTTCGAGCAGGCGGTGTATTTCGTCGTATTCCATTCGGGCAAGCGGTCTGTCCGGGAAGGCGTCGAGCTTGCTTGAATAGGGGCTCAGGGGAATGGGGGTGTATTGGGTCATCAGGGAAAGGATAGCCTTGTCGCCGAGGTGTTTTGCGAACCAGCGGAGGACAAGCTCAGTGTCCGCAATTTTTCCGGGAAGGGCGAGGTGCCGCATTATAACGCCGGAAAAAATTTTACCCGATGGATAGTCCTTATCCTCGGGGGTGGCAACGCGGAGCGGCGAAGAAGCGGCCATAAAACGGATCGCGCTTTTCGCTGTCGCAGGATAATCGGATACACCGAAAATACTTTTCGAAAGAAGCGGATTCAGGGTTTTCAAATCGGGAAGCCAGACACTGACGAGCCCGTCGAGAAGCGCGAGCGAAGCAGGCTTCTCGTAGGCGGAAGAGTTCCACAGGACTGGAATAACAAGACCGTCTTTGACTGCCTGACGGAGGCCGCTTGCGATGCCCGGTATTGCATGGCTGCCGGTGACGATGTTGATGTTCTCCGCGCCGGCGTTTTGCAGGGAAATGCAGATGAGGGAAAATTCTTCCACTGTTACTGTACGTCCCATTCCCTGTCGGGATATCTGCCAGTTCTGGCAAAACTGACAGCGGAGATTGCAGCCCGTAATAAACACGGCACCCGAGCCGCCTTTACCCGTGACCGGGGGCTCTTCGCCGAAATGGAGTCCCGCCCACGAAACGCGGACCTCGCTTGTTTCGCCGCAGAGGCCGGTACCGCCGGCGTTGCGGTTCGTTCCGCAGTTTTGAGGACAAAGTCTGCATGAGTCGTATTCTTTTTCCATCAGGATCGGAGTATAGCAGGGCGATTTAAAATAAAAAAGCCGGTGAATACACCGGCTTGCTTGGCCTTGTGCCCCCTTCCGGGAGTTGTTCATTCAAGAACTTCGGCCATACTGTTTATACCTGACAATACTTTAGTCCAGGTGATACGCTTAATCTAGGCACCGGTTTCTCTCCGGCTTTGCAGTTCAGGTGGATTGTCCAATAAAGACCTCCTTATGAAAAAACAAGGTTCCGTATAATCTGTGCACTAAAGATTTTTTAGAACTCTTTCCGTACACCCTAGTATTTATTCGGTCTGTTGTTGTTCTCCTTACAATTAGAATATCGGTTACACCTGATGCTTTGTCAAGAATAAAATTGTAAAAAAAATCACTATTACGATTTTCCCCTTTCAACGATGACGGTCATGATGGACATGAGTAGCTCAATATCCAGATTGTCCGCTTCAGCCGAAACGATATCGCGTATCTCCGCCCAATCTTCATCAGGGAAATCCATCTTTGCCGTGAAGCAGCCCGAGAGCAGGGCTATGGCGGCGCCAAGCCACTCAATCGCGGCCTTTCGTCCTGTCTCATCGCCGAGTTTTGTTTTATATCGTTCATTCCAGTAAACGGAAAGATCCGTTCCGATGTCGCCGAAGTCCCGTGTCCATGCAAGAAACATGCGGGACAGTTCAGAACCCAATTTTGCAGCAGAGTTGCTGCCCGGTACGGATGCGCGGGCAGCGAGCCGGTCGGCGTCCGAATAAAACTTATCAATATCATTCATACTAATATTATAAATAAAATCCTTGACTTTTCCTATGAAGAAACATAAACTATAACCATGAACCTCAAAACCGTATTGACTACTGAAACTGTCAATCTTCACCTGAAAGGTACCTCAAAAGAGGCCATTATTGACGAAATGCTTGACATTCTTGTTCTGGCAGGAAAGGTAAAAGATAAAGCAGCTGCACGTGCTTGTGTACTCGATCGTGAACGCAAGATGTCCACGGGCATGAAACACAGCATCGCAATTCCCCACGGAAAAACTGATTCGGTAGATGACCTTGTTGCATGTATGGGTATTTCAGACAATCCTGTCGATTTTGATTCTCTCGACCAGGAACCCTGCCGCATATTTATTATGACTCTTTCCCCGGTTGACAAGACCGGTCCACACCTGCAGTTCCTTGCGGAAGTAAGCCTTCTTTTCAAGAGTGCGGAAAAACGTCAGGAAATTCTGAAATCAAACGATAAAGCCGAAGTAATCAGAATTCTAACTGAATAGTTTTGAAGCATATAAGACAATTGTTTTGCTTTGAATCCCGAAAAGAACCCTTATGGGTTCTTTTTTTTTCTGAAAATTTGTTTAACAGTAAAAGACTTTGGGAGGAAATATGAAAAACGAACCTGAGTATACCGTCGACGGGGTATACATCAAGGACAGCAGGGGACGCACCGTTCTGCTCCGCGGCTGCAATCTGGGAGGCGACAGTAAAATCCCGTTTTCCCCGGCGGGAAATCCCCTTTCGTATGACGTGTCGTTTACCGGCCGCCCTTTCCCCGAGGCAGAAGCCGACATTCATTTTGCCCGCCTTGCGGATTGGGGTTTTACCTTTCTCCGTTTTGTTATCACCTGGGAAGCGGTGGAGCATGCGGGACCCGGCATCTATGACGAGGATTATCTCTCCTATCTTCGGAATATTCTTAAAAAGGCCGAGAATCACGGTATTAATGTGTTTATCGATCCCCATCAGGATGTATGGAGCCGATGGACCGGGGGCGACGGAGCTCCGGGCTGGACGCTTGAGGCTGCCGGTTTCGACCTTGAGAAAATAACCATCACTGGGTCTGCATTTACCCAGGTATCCTCCGGCTCGTCCTATAAAGCGATGAGTTGGGGCTTGAATTATCTGCATTATGCCGCGGCAAGCATGAATACCCTCTTTTTCGGCGGAAATACTTTTGCACCGGCGCGCATGGTGGATGGCGTTCACATTCAGGATTATCTTCAGGATCATTTTATAGCCGCGATGAAGCATACCGCCCGCAGGCTCAAAGACTGCCGTTCGGTCGCGGGTTTCGGTACCCTGAACGAGCCGCATTGCGGGTTTATCGCCCTTCCCGACATTAACAGCCACCACGGGATACAGACACCCTCCGGCTCTGTCCCCACCGCTTTTCAGGCTATGGCTGCCGCTTCGGGATATCCGCAGGCGATCAGGCGTTTTACCTTCGTGGGTATGATTACCAAGCCGGGTAAGGAAATTCTGAACCGGAGCGGGGTTTCCCTGTTCAGGGACGGGCATGTATGCCCCTGGCGGGAAGCCGGGGTGTGGGATGTAGAAAATGGTAAACCGGTAGAAAAAAAGCATAATTATTTCCTGCATCCACAGGGCAGCGGAACAGCTCCGGTTCGATTTTGCGAAGACTTTTTAAAACCATTCCAAAAACGATTCATGGAGGAGGTGTCCATAAAGCACGAGCATTATCTGTTTTTCATTGAGGGCATCCCCATGAAGGAGCGTTCAACCTGGACTGAAGGAGAACTCCTGCGGTCTGACGGGACGCCTCTGTCCATTGTCGAGGCGTTTCATTGGTACGACGGACTGACTCTTATTTTCAAGAAATGGCAGCCCTTCATGGTCGCTGACGGAGAGACAAATACACCCGTGTTCGGTACCGGGGCGGTAAAAAGAAGCATAATCAATCAGCTGATTCGCCTTTCATTCAAGCCGAGAAAAGAGGGAATTCCTGCCTTTCTCGGTGAATTCGGCGTGCCTTTTGATCTTGGCAGGGGTAAGGCCCACCGGAGCGGGGATTATTCCGAGCAGGAAAAGGCGTTGGGCTCATATTATGATGGAATCGACGCTGCACTCCTGTCCTCTACTATTTGGAACTATTCAGCGACAAATACTCATGAAGGCGGAGATGGATGGAATGCAGAGGATCTTTCGATATTCAATTCGGTAACCGGACTCGGGCGTGCCGTGAAAGGTTTCAGCAGGCCCTACGCCATGGCCATTGCCGGAATTCCTGTAGCCATGCACTTTAAATGGAAAAAGCGTGTGTTTTTTCTGGAATGGACGGTCAGTGAGGGGGATTGCGGGGGCATTACCGAAATATATGTGCCTAACCACTGGTATCCCGAAGGTTGGCATGCCGAATTTATCGGCGGAAATGCGATTGTAGAAGAAAAAAACGAGGCGCAGCGGCTGTTTGTACAGGTTCCGGACGGGGGAACCGTAAAACTCTATATCCGTCCGGCAATAAAAAACGCATAAGGGAAAAATTGGTCAAACAGAAAGGCTCCCCATTGAAACAGGGGCGCCTGATGGCTATCGTTTGCCCGCGATGCTGATTTTATCCTGATCACCAATAAGGTACCGGCTTGCTACCTGCTGGTTAAAGAGGGATTCAAGCCCTTCCTTGTAGCTGAGGATACGGGACACATAGTCGAGGGTCCGTTTCGGAGTTTTATCGCTGCGTACCTTGGTGGTTCCTGCATTATACATTGCAAGCGCCGCAACCTGGTTTCCCGACAAATCGATGCAGTAGCTCAGGTGGGACAGGCCGTAATGGGCATTTGACTCAATGCTGAAAAAATCCTTTTCGGTCAACTGCGGGAAAGCCTTGTTGTTGAGCTGAAAGAGGCCCCTGTCTATGGATGTCGCGTTTTTATTGACTGCCTTCGGCTGGTACCTGCTTTCTTCCCAGGCCAAGGCAAACGCAAGGGGCGGCGAGATATTATTCTTGCTGGCATTTTCCAGGATGATGCGGGTAATTGTCTCGTTTCCGGTAATATGGGAATAAAACCAGAGAACGTCGGCCTTTGATACTTCTGAACGATAAAGGGCGAGGCCGGGCTCAACCAGCTTGCCTGTCTCAATAGCCTTTTGGTGGAAAAATTCGGGAGCGATCATTGAGGCAAGATCCGCCTCGGGTTCGAGAAAACTGACCGAGAGTAAACTGAATTGAGAATAAATGATTTTACCTGCAAGAATTACGAGTCCGAAAATAAAAACGGCAAGCAATATTTTTTTCGGGTACATCGAACTCTTTGCGTTAACTGGCATCATATGCGATAAACTCCATCGTTTTCTCTTGTTTACTAACGAAAAAAATACTTCCAACAAGCAGAATATAACGATAGGAGAAAAGATTATCAAGAGACAATGTGTAAATAATGGGGAAACCGGGTTGAATTTACATAAAATAAGGGCGAAAAACAGATTCGGTATGGTTACCGGAGTGCTTTTCGCCCTTTTATACTTTGTCCAATAGCTCTTTTCTGACTATTCCTCTTCGGCGACAGGTGCCTTTTCGATGTGACCTTCAATTACCCGGACGGCTATAACACCGTCGATATCCTTCAGGTTTGCGACTACATTTCCGCTTACCCTGTCCTCGACATCGATAAGGTTATAGGCTACATCAGCCCTGTTCTGGTTGGTCATTGAAGCAATATTGAGTTTGGCTCCGGCCAGAATGCTCGTGATTTGGCCTATCATGTTGGGCACATTCTTGTTCGCGATGCAGAGCCGGGCGCCTTTTGCGGGAATATTTCCGTCGATCTTGCACTTGGGGAAGTTGACCGAGTTTACGATGTTTCCGTTTTCAAGGAAGTCAATAAGCTGGTTGACGGCCATAAATGCGCAGTTGTCTTCAGCTTCCGGAGTAGAGGCTCCCAGATGGGGAAGGCAAATGACGTTTTCGGTTTTCAGGAGTTCTTCGTCTGCAAAATCGGTAACAAATGAGGCGACTTTTCCGTCATTGATGGCGGCGATGATATCCGCATTGTTTACCAGGCCTCCGCGGGCAAAATTGAGGATACGGACGCCTTTTTTCATGATGCGGAACTTGTCTGCGTTCAAAAACCCCTTGGTTTCATTTGTCTGGGGAACGTGGATGGTGATAAAGTCCGCTTTTGAAAGCAGGGCGTCCAGGCTTTCGGCCTTGTGCACTGCGCGGGACAGGGACCAGGCAGCGTCCACAGAGATAAAGGGGTCAAACCCGATTACCTTCATGCCGAGGCCGACCGCATCGTTTGCGACCATCGCGCCGATTGCGCCGAGACCGACCACGCCGAGGGTTTTACCCTTGATTTCGGGTCCGACAAACTGGCTTTTCCCCTTTTCCGCCAAATCGGGTATCTCGTCGCCCTTTCCCTCGAGTCCCCTGGCCCAGGCGGCAGCCTTGATGACTGGACGGCTTGAAAAGAGCATTGCGGCGATCACCAGTTCCTTTACGGCGTTGGCGTTGGCGCCGGGGGTATTGAACACGACAATTCCCTTGTCGGTATATTTCGCTACCGGGATGTTGTTCACCCCGGCACCCGCACGGGCGATAGCCTTGACGCTGCCGGGAAGGGTCATTTCGGCCATTTCGGCAGAACGCACAAGAATGGCGTCGGGATTGAGTATTTCGCTCGCGATTTCATAGTTTTCCCGCGGGAAAAGGGCCAGCCCTTCGGGCGCAATCTTGTTCAGTGTTTGAATTTTATACATTGCTTTCTCCTGATTACTTATTGTTTTTCTCGAAGTTCTTCATGAATTCGACGAGGGCTTTTACTCCGTCAACGGGCATTGCGTTGTAGATCGAGGCGCGCATTCCGCCGACAAGCCGGTGTCCCGCTAGGTTTACGAGACCGGCGGCTTCCGCTTCGGCGACGAACTTTTTGTTTACAGCCTCGGCCTTTTCCGGATCGGCAATTGTCGTCACGAACGGAATGTTCATGATCGAGCGGCTGTCCTTTTCGGTGGTTGCCTTGTAATAGGTGCTCTTTTCCAGGAAATCATAGAGGATATCGGCTTTTTCATGGTTGATTTTTCCCATAGCTGCCACTCCGCCCAGATTTTTTACCCAGCCGAGCACAAGACCCATCACATAGATGCTGTAGCAGGGAGGTGTGTTGTACATCGAGCCCTCGTTCGCATGGGTGTCATAGCGCATCATTGTCGCAAGGTCGGCGCTCAGGTCTCCCGCGGGATGATTCGGTCCGCGGATCAGGTCCTCGCGGATGATAACGAGGGTAACGCCGGCCGGTGCCAGATTTTTCTGCGCGCCGGCGTAAATGATGCCGAACCTGGAAACGTCGATGGGCTCGGAGAGGATATTGGATGACGCATCGCATACCAGCGGGATGTTTCCCGTGTCTGGAAGTGTTTTCCATGCGGTTCCTACTATAGTATTGTTCGAGGTAATATGCACGTAGTCATAATCACCCTCGATTTTTCCTACCTTGGGAATATAATTGTAGGCCTTGTCCTTTGAGGAAGCGACGACATCTACCTTCATCCATTTTTTGGCTTCCTTTATTGCTTTGTCGGACCAGACCCCGGTGTCGATATAGGCCGCTTTTCCCGTTTTTTTCAGGTTGAGCGGAACCATGGCGAACTGGAGGCTTGCGCCGCCCTGAAGGAAGAGCACCTTATAGTTGGAAGGAATGCCCATGAGCTCGCGGAGGAGCGCCTCTGTTTTTTCGATTATGGGCTTGTAGGCCTTCGAACGGTGACTCATTTCCATCACTGACTGGCCGGTGCCGTTGTAGTCGAGCATTTCTGCGGCGGCGGTTTCGAGAACGGCCTGAGGCAGCATGGAAGGTCCCGCGGAAAAATTGTAGACGCGTTTCATAGTACACTCCTTTTTGCGGCGAGCCGGGCGTTAAGATTGCCGAGCGCGTCGATAATAGATACGTTTTCAATCTCTATTCCCTGGGGAACCGAGAGGATTGACGGGGTGAAATTGACGATGCCCGTGATGCCGCAGTCGAGGAGTTTGTCCGTCACGGGTTGTGCCTGCGGCGGGGGAACGCAGAGAATCGCGAACTGGATGCCGAGGCGCTTGATGACTTCCTTCATCTTAAAAGCCGGAAACAGGGGGAAGTCCGCTTTCAGAATCTCGATCCGGTTGACGTTGGAGTCAAAACCGGCGCAGAGGGCGAAAGAACTGCCCATAAAGCCGGAATAATCGAGAAATGCCGAACCGAGACGCCCAAGTCCGACAATGCAGCATTTATGGGCATCAGTATTGAATCCAAGCGCATCCCTGATGGCTCGGGCGAGCTTTACGGGGTCATACCCCGAATTTGTGGAGATTGTCGAGTCTGTATCCAGGGTTGAGATGTCCTTGCGTATGGTATTGCTCGGCCAGCCGGTAAGCTGCTCAATCTCTGCGGAGGAGATGGGTGTGGTGCGTTTTTCATGCTGGTCAAGCAGGCGTGCGAGCTGGGAAAGTCGTTCTGCGGTCGGTTTGGAAATTCCCATGTCACACCCCCTTGTGAATAATTTCACAGTAAATATAACAGATTTACTTCTTTTCTGTCAAGGGAAATGTTTTATTGACAGGGGCACTTTTTTCCCTCATATTAGATATATGGCATCAGAAAGCGAGAACTTTTTCCAGCGTTTAGTGAACATCTTTTTTTCCACTACCGATCCCGAGGTGGAGAAAAAACGGCTGCTGAAGGCAATCGCGAAAGAACTGACAAAAAGCCGTTATAAATGGTATAAGCCCGCGACAGAAGAAGCCCTTCCAGGCATGGGAAAGTTCTTTTATGAACTGTATAAGGTTATCGGCGCAGCCCAGGTAATGCTTGCAAATGCCAATTCCTCCATGGTATTGAAAAATGTCATCATTGAATCCTCCCTTACGCCCAATCAACTCACCCTTAAAGAACTTTTT
>JAYVSC010000146.1:0-5868 GCA_043775705.1 Spirochaetales bacterium
CTCCTCTTTGTGATTGCCGTATTTTTCTCGAGCGCTCTCGAGTACGCGACAAGCTGGTTCATGGAGAAAATTTTTTCCATGAAATGGTGGGATTATTCATCAATGCCCCTCAATTTGAACGGAAGGATATGCTTGCTCAATTCGCTGCTGTTCGGGGCAATGAGCGTTATCGGCCTGCTGTTCGTGCATCCCTTTATCCTTTCGATACTTTCCCTGATTCCCCTGAGGACAAAGAACGTTTTTTCTTTTTCGATGTTCATCATTCTCTCCGTTGATTTCGCCTTTACATTGGGAGTTCTTTTTTCTATTAACAAAAAACTCGCAACTCTCAAGCTGTTCATGGAAGGAATGATAGAGCGCATAGGGGAGACGGCATGGTTCGACGTACTGGATTTAGGCGGAAGCCTCAACCGGCTCAAAGACTTCTCCAGGGAAGACGTTTCGGGAACGTTGAAGCCAATGGCGGCTCACCTGGAAAAGATGATGAGCTATACCCGCAGAGAAAAGCACATATACCGGGCCTTTCCCACGATGCAGAACAAAGCCCACGAGATTCAACTCGCTGCCTTCAAGAAGCATCATGCGCTCCTCAATAGTCAGTGCAAAATAAAGCTGAGCAGGAAACAAAGAGACAAAAGTTACACTATATAACTCTGGAGTCTGTCCCTTTTTTGTTTTTTTTTCGCGGATACATCAGTAATCCGCCGCCGGCGCTCATTGCGCCGATGCCTACCCAAACCGGGATGTAAACTATCTGTTTTTCATTGACGTAAAAAAGGTGAGGGGGGCCCAATGACGCCTCATGCGTTTTCTTCGTGTACGAGAAGCTCCCGTAAGTGAGGACCAATATCCCCGCGATCATGATAAATACTGCCGCAATTTTAAATACCTTCATTTTTTGCTTCTCCTTAGTTACTAAATCCTGAACAGAATGTGCATGCCAAGTAAACCTGAAGTCGTTCTAATGTGCTCTCCGTCATCGTTGATCAGAGACATGATATAGGAAACCCCGAGCGTGAAGCGGTCAAGACTTCCGCGGTTTTTAGCGGAGACACAATCGTCGGCATGGAAGAGGACCACAATAACCAGGCTAAGGACATTATCGAAGACTTCATGATAGCCGCCAACGGCATACGCGTGAGCTACCTTTCGGCCCATAAATCACCTTCGATACGGAGAATGGTACGCGTTCCGAAACGCTGGGACCGCATAGTCGCCCTTGCCGAGGAGAGTGACGTCAAGCTGCCCTCTGAGCCCGATGTAAAAGCGCTGGAGGATTTTCTCGTTTCCTCGAAGCGGGCCGATCCCCCCCCTTGTGCGAAGGTCTCCTAAAAGATACCTTTCTGTTACATACAAAGGGGGACTCGATGAGTCACATCAACTATAGTCTGGATAATCTGAGTGAGGCGTTCCCCGCTGATTTTACTCAGGAACAGATCGCAAAGGGCAAAACGCTCTTTCTCAAAAAACTTTCAACTGAAGCGCATAGGTTCTACGGTGGAAAAATTCAGGTTGTGCCGAAATGCGGCGTATTCGGTTTCAACTGGTTCGGCGCCTGGTACACTCCGGGCGTCTCGAGCATATCCACTACGATCCGCGACAACAATGACGCCTCGTTCGAGCTGACCAGCCGCGGAAATACGGTTGCGGTCGTATCCGACTCGACGCGTGTCCTTGGTGACGGCGACTGCACTCCCGCAGGCGGCATGGGCGTAATGGAAGGCAAGGCCTTCCTTATGAAGTACCTCGGCGGCGTTGACTGCGTTCCCCTCTGCATTGATTCAAAAGGAAAAGACGGAAAGAACGATCCCGATAAGATCATCGATTTCGTGAAGATGGTTCAGCATTCCTTCGGGGCCATCAATCTCGAGGATATTTCCCAGCCCAACTGCTTCAAGGTGCTCGATGACCTTCGCGAGGCATGCGACATACCCGTATGGCATGATGACGCCCAGGGTACCGCCTGCGTGACCCTCGCCGGCGTATTGAACGCGCTCAAGCTCGTGGACAAAAAGCTCTCCGATGTCCGCATTGTCATGCTCGGCGCCGGAGCCTCGATGACTACCATCGCGCGGCTTCTCATCGCCGACGGCGCCGATCCCCGGAAGCTGTGCGTATTCGACTCCAAAGGATCCCTCCATACCGGACGGGAAGACATCAAGAGAGATACCCGCTTCTACCGCAAGTGGGAACTCTGTCAGGTGACGAATCCCGAGCGTTTCGCCGATGAGGCCTCAGCCATCAAGGGCGCCGACATTCTTCTCGCAGCCTCGACCCCCGGACCTGACACCATCAAGGGTTCATGGATCGCCAGCATGGCGAAGAAATCCATCGTCTTTGCCTGTGCCAATCCCGTACCCGAAATTTATCCCTATGCCGCAAAAGAAGCAGGAGCCTATATCGTCGGAACCGGACGCGGCGATTTCCCCAACCAGGTAAATAACTCCGTCTGCTTCCCCGGAATCCTCAAAGGCGCCCTGTTGGTTCGCGCGAAAAAGATTACCGACAACATGGCAATCTGCGCGTCCCACTCCATCGCCGATTTTGCCGAAGCGCGCGGAATTGATCCCGATCACATTATGCCCACCATGCAGGAATCGCTCGTTTTCTCCCAGCAGGCCGCCGATGTCGCCGAGATGGCCGTGAAGGAAGGGGTCGCCCGCGTCAACATGCCGAAAGCCGAGGTATACGCAAAGGCAAAGGCCGGCATTGATGAATCCCGCGCACTCACCCAGGCTATGCTGGAACAGGGCTTTATCAAACAGCCTCCTGAAACGATGCTGGACGATTGCCTTAGCTGGGCTGTTGCAGAAGTCAAGAAATAAGAAAACTACCGCTATCTGCCCAGGTCAGTGTCTGAAGGACTGAACCGTGAAAAGAATGTAAAAAAAGGATGCCTGTAGTCTCTTATCCTTCAGGCATCTTTTTTTGTAATATCACTGCATTCAATGCTACACGAAAACAATGTACTATTTCGTAAATAATGCATTTGAAACAAGTTCTATTGAATAAATAAGTAAACAATGAACTATTCCGCACGATTTGTAGAATTTACTTTATAATGATTTATTCCGCATCTGTTGACTTACTGTGTCGAAAAGCGATACTATTTGCATGGTTCCTACGGGAATCGGAGGTAATTTATGAAGAACACCAAATTGTTCGCTCTACTCGTCGTTGTCAGCACCATTGCCCTTTTCGCAACTGCCTGCACTGCCAAAGCCAAAGAAACAGCCGCTGTTCCTGCAGCTGCCGCAACCGTCTCTATCGATCTCATGAAGGTGACTGATCCTGCAAGCTTCGCGACCGCTTCATCCGCCGTTGCCGCACAGTATGCCGATGTTACTGCAAAAATCGCTGCCGGGGACACTACCCTGACCGCACAGTCTGCAGAACTTGTAACCCTCGCTGCCGGCCTCGACGCCGCCGCCGTTACAATCAAGGCAACTCTTAAAGACCAGGCTCTGCTTGATTTCACCGCCGCTGCCGATGCTTTCAAAGCATTGTTCGCTACCCCTTCTGTAGCTGTTGCTGCTGAAGGGGCACCGGCCAAATAAGGTACACTCGCATCCTTCCGGATGCAGATGCATTATTTTGCAATGAACCCCGTTTCCATTCAAGGAAACGGGGTTTTTTTTAGCTCTCTCCCGCTTTCGCCCCCTTTTTTTGGAAACTTCCCGATTTACCAAATAGCAGGCTGCTCTTGAAATAAAAAAAATAAAATTTGACAAGAGGATTATTCCATGTTACCGTTACTGATATGAACAACCGGTTGCGCAACGTAAATCAACAAGCCCCGAAAAATATAACCATCAACGATATAGCTGATGATTTGGGCGTATCAAAGACAACCATCTCCCGGGCTATTTCGGGAAAGGGTAGAATCGGAAACGCCATGCGCGAAAAAGTACTGTCCTATATCGAGGTGCATGGATACAGGCCCAACCTGATAGCCAAAAGCCTTGCCGTTTCAAAAACGTTCAATATCGCCGTTGCGCTCCCCACAGACACTGAGGTGAACGAGATCCCCTTTTTTCAAACCTGTCTTCAAAGCATCACGAATACGGTTACCGGAAGGGATTACGATGTCGTGATTTCGGTCATGAGCAGTCAGGATATTACCGGTCTCAAGCGTTTGATTCTCAACCAGAAAGTAGATGGAGTTATTCTGACCCGCCTGCTGACCGATGACAGGGCTGTCGCTTTTCTTCAGGAAGAAGACATTCCCTTTGTGGTAATCGGGACCTCGAGCGATCCGTCGATAATCCAGATAGACAGCGACCATCTCTCCGGCTGCCGGGAAGTCACCGCGCATGTGCTCGAAAACAGCAGGGGGAACGTTATTCTTTTAGCCGGGGACGGCGAGCATCACGTCAACAAGGACCGATACGCCGGCTTTGCCTCGGCCCTGGCAGACGCGGGGATGAAGGAAGAGGACGTATCGGTTATTTGGAACCTGAAGGGAAATGAGCAGATTGAGAAAATAATGGGTGAGGTGATGAAAAAGAAACCCGATTGTCTCGTCTGCATGGACGATGTGATCTGCGGTTTCGTGCTGGCCTGGTTGCAGAAAAACAGATTTGAGGTTCCCCGCGATGTGAAAATCGCGTCGTTTCATGACAGCGCGGCCATGGAACATCATAATCCGCCGGTGACGGCGCTGCATATACACGTCCAGGAATTGGGCGCTTCGGCAGGAACCATCCTTCTTGACGCTATAGAGGGAAAGGACGTTCCGTATAAAAACCGCGTGGGATACGAGTTTATTATCAGGGGTTCAACCCGGGCGCACTGACGGCCGGGAATTCAATAGGAGGCTATTATGAACAGAAAATTACTGTTGGCTGCTTTGCTGCTGGTTCCATCTCTGGTTTTCGCCGGCGGCGGAAAAGACTCATCCAAGGCGGGGGCAAACGAGAAAATTACCTTGAGCGTTTGGGAATCAGACAAGGGTCCTGATGAATTCATCAGGCAGGCAGGGGCCGCTTTTACGCTGAAGCATCCAGAGATCACGATCAAGTACGTGCATGTGGAACTCGGCGATGCAGCCGGTCAGATTGCCCTTGACGGTCCCGCCGGGGTAGGGCCCGATGTCTTTGCATCTCCCCATGACAAGCTTGGCGAGATGGTAACCGGCGGGCACGTGCTTCCCACGGCGAATGCGGACGCGGTAAAAAAACAGATACTCGGGGCCTGCGCGACGGCCCTTACCTACAGCGGGAAAATGTACGGATATCCCGTTTCCGCGGAAACCTATGCGCTTTTTTACAATAAGGCCCTGATCAAGGAATCCGAATTGCCCAAAACCTGGGATGACCTTGCCGCCTTCGCCAAAAAATTCAACGGCGCGAACCCGGGGAAATACGGCTTTATCATGGACGTCGGCAATGCCTACTATACGATTGTATTCACCACCAGCGACGGCAACCGCCTCTTCGGTCCCAGCGGTACGGATATTACGAGTACGAACATCAATTCCGATAAATCGATCAAGGGGATGAAATTTTTCCAGAGCCTCCGAACTTCGCTGAACGTTCCCTCAGCCGACCTGACCACCGCCGTGGCCGACGCATCCTTTGCCGCAGGCAAGGCAGCCATGCATATCACCGGGCTGTGGAACGTCGTTCCCTTCAAGACCGCCGGCCTTGACTTCGGCGTCGCGCCCCTTCCTTCTCTTCCCGGGGACAAAAAACCCGCGGCCTCTTTCTCCGGAACCCGCGCGATGTTTGTCTCCGCCTATTCGGACCATCCCGCCGAGGCGGCACAGTTCGCCGCCTTCCTGCTTACTCCGGAAATGCAGCAGCTCCGTTTCAAGATTACGGGAGCCCTTCCCTCGATCGACACAAAGGTTGACAGTCCCTACATGGC
>JAYVSC010000147.1:0-33477 GCA_043775705.1 Spirochaetales bacterium
GTCGTCGAGGCCGAGGCTTCCATCCGAGGAAAGACCGCTGAGGGCTTTGCGGTCGCAGCCGGCGGCACGGAGTACACAGGTAAGCGGCTTCTCGTCGCGACCGGCTCGATGCCCGTTCTTCCCCCGATTCCGGGAGTGAAGGAAGGACTCGAGTCGGGACGGGTTTTGACAAACCGCGAGATTCTCGACCTAGCCGAAGTGCCGGCCTCCCTCGTGATAATCGGAGGCGGCGTAATCGGGCTCGAGATGGCTTCCTACTTTAATTCTGCCGGCAGCAGGGTCACCGTCATCGAGATGCTGGACCACATCGCCGGTCCCACGGACAGGGAAATATCCGACATCCTGATGAAAAACTATCAGAAAAAAGGCGTGGAGTTCAAGCTGTCCTGCTGCGTGGTGGAAGTTACCGATACCTCCGTCGTGTACGAGGAGGGCGGCAGGAACGTATCCGTGAGCGCGGAAAAAATACTGATGAGCATAGGGCGGCGTCCCGTGACGTCAGGATTCGGTCTCGAGACGCTCGGCGTGGAGCTCCTTCGGGGCGCCGTCAGGACCGATCCCAGGGGAAAGACGAATATTCCCGGAGTGTACGCGTGCGGCGACGTCAACGGCGTCTCGATGCTCGCGCATACTGCCTACCGCGAGGCCGAGGTGTGCGTCAGCGACATGCTCGGTAAAAAAGACCTGATGCGCTACGACGCCATACCCTCCGTCATCTACACGAATCCCGAGGTGGGCTGCGTCGGCGAGACCGAAGAGTCGGCGCGCGCGAAGGGCATCGAGTTCGAGACCGCGAAAATATCGATGATGTTCAGCGGCCGCTACGTCGCGGAGAACGAGGGCGGGGACGGTATCTGCAAGGTTCTCGTTGACAAAAAATACAGGCGCCTGATAGGCGTGCACATGATAGGCAACTATTCTTCGGAAATCATTTACGGCGCGGCCCTCATGATGGAAACCGAAATGGTCGTCGACGACATAAAGGAACTGGTGTTTCCGCATCCTACGGTGTCGGAAATCATACGCGAAGCGATATTCAGCATCTGACCAATAGGTGCGTACTCACATATTTTTTTTACCATAAGGGGTTATGAAGATGCCTAAATCACAATTTATCGATCCGAACGTCATGCGCAAGAGCGGCAAAATCACGTTCACCGACATTCCCGTCAACCAGTACGGCAAAACGGTCAGCGAGGAAAAGCAGAATTTCAGCACCGCTGATTTTCTCCGGATTTACCGCGACATGGCGATCATCCGCGAATTCGAAACCATGCTCAATTCCATAAAGACCACGAACGAATACGCGGGGATCGCCTACAATCATCCGGGACCCGCCCATCTGTCCCTGGGGCAGGAAGCCTCGGCGGTCGGTCAGGCGTATCTCCTCGGGAAGGACGACTACATATTCGGCTCGCACCGGAGCCACGGAGAAATACTCGCCAAGGGACTCTCCGCCATCGAGAAGCTTTCAGACGCCGAACTGATGGGCACGATGGAGAACTTCTTCGGCGGCTCGATCCTGCGCGCGGTCGAGGGAAAGCAGAAGGGCACGAGCGTCAAGAGCCTGGCGACCGACTTTCTCGTGTACGGAACGCTTGCCGAGATTTTCGCCCGCGAGACGGGATTTCACAAGGGCCTCGGAGGCTCGATGCATGCCTTCTTCACTCCCTTCGGCATTTATCCCAACAACGCCATCGTCGGTGGTTCCGCGGACATCGCGACGGGAGCCGCCCTCTTCAAGAAAGTGAATTCAAAGCCGGGCATCGTGATCGCCAATATCGGGGACGCGTCGATGGGCTGCGGCCCGGTGTGGGAAGCGATGAGCTTCGCCGCGATGGACCAGTTCAAGATGCTGTGGGAAGGTTCCCAGAAGGGCGGACTGCCGCTGATCTTCAACATTTTCAACAACCAGTACGGCATGGGCGGCCAGACCGTCGGCGAGACCATGGGCTACAACATTCTCGCGCGTATCGGAGCCGGGGTGAATCCCGAGCAGATGCACGCCGAGCGCGTTGACGGCTTCAATCCGCTGGCGGTCATAGACTCGATCAAGCGCAAGAAAAAAATCCTGAGCTCGGGCGGCGGTCCGGTTCTCCTCGATACTCTTACCTACCGATTCACCGGCCACTCTCCCTCCGACGCCTCGAGCTACCGTTCGAAAGAGGAAATCGAGGCATGGCAGAAGCATGACTCTCTCCTCGAATACCGCGCATCGCTTGTGGACGCGAAGATCGCGAAAGACGGAGAGTTCGAGGTAATTCTCGGGAGCGTGAAGGATCTGATTACGAAGATACTGAAGCTTGCCATCGACGACGAGGTGTCACCGAGAATGAATCTCGTGCAAAGCCCGAATCTCATAGCAGACCTGATGTTCTCGAACGGGAGACAGGAAAAGATGGAAGACCGGCCCTGCGAGGTTCTGACTCCAAAGGCAGAGAACGCACGCGTTATCCAGAACGGAAAGAAAATCAGGTTCGCCTTCGAGGACGGAAGGCCCGTCGCAAAGAACAAGCTCTTCCAGTTCAAGGACGCGGTATTCGAGAGCATCATGGACAAGTTTTACGTCGATCCGACGCTTATCGCCTACGGCGAGGAAAACAGGGATTGGGGCGGGGCCTTTGCCGTATACCGCGGACTCACCGAGGCGCTTCCCTATCACCGTCTGTTCAACTCGCCCATTTCTGAGGCCGCGATCGTGGGCACCGCGGTCGGTTACGGTCTTTCGGGCGGGCGCGTTATCGCCGAGCTGATGTACTGCGACTTTTTGGGCCGTGCCGGCGACGAGATATTCAACCAGCTTTCCAAATGGCAGGCCATGAGCGCCGGCGTGCTCAAGATGCCCGTCGTGATCCGCGTCTCGGTCGGCTCGAAATACGGCGCGCAGCACTCGCAGGACTGGACTTCTCTTTGCGCCCATATTCCCGGCCTCAAGGTGGTGTACCCGGTTTCCCCCTACGACGCAAAGGGACTGATGAACTCGGCCCTGACGGGAACCGATCCGGTCATCTTTTTCGAAAGCCAGCGCCTCTACGATATCGGCGAAATGTTCCATGCAGAAGGGGTTCCCGCGGACTATTACGAGATACCCATCGGCGAGCCGGATATCAAGAGGGTCGGCAAGGACATCACTATCCTGACCGTCGGGGCGACTCTTTACCGCGCGCTTGACGCGGCCAAAATCCTTGAGGAAAAATACGGCTTGTCCGCGGAGGTAATCGACGCGAGGTCGATCGTTCCGTTCAACTATGACAGGGTCCTTGAATCGGTACAGAAGACCGGCCGCATCCTGCTCGCCAGCGATGCCTGCGAGCGCGGTTCCCACCTGAAGGATATGGCCCAGACAATCAGCGAGCTTGCCTTCGATTATCTGGACGCGCCTCCCGTCGTCGTCGGCGCGCGCAACTGGATAACCCCCGCCTATGAACTTGAAAATTATTTTTTCCCCCAGGCGGAATGGCTGCTTGACGCCATCAATGAAAAAATTCTGCCTTTGAAAGGCCATGTCGCGACGAGCAACTGCACCGCGAACGAGCAAATGCGGATCAGCAGGCTCGGCGTATAGGCGGACGGAGCGTAGATGGGCAATGAACTTAAAGCCATTGCCCTCTCCGTCCGGTGTCCGTCGAAGGCCGAACTCGCAGCCGACAAGGTTCCTGCTTGAGGAACTATTCTGTTTTTATAGATCTTGCAGGTTTTTTCTCCCGAAGGAGTGCTATACTTTACTCAAAGTTACGTTTCCGGGAGGAGCTATGAATTGTCGATCTTTCTTTGCCGCATTGGTTTTTTCAGTTGTTTCATTTTCATTAGCTTCGGAGGAACCCTATTGGTGGGGAAATGCCCACCGTGACGATGAAAGCAACATGTACGAGCGAGGATCGTCGGTAAACGCAAAAACCGAGCAGGAGGCCGTTCTCGAAGCCGTTCTCGCGGCCAAGGACGTGCTCATCCAGCGTATCGGCATTACTCCGGCTCTCGAGAAAGCCGGAATAAAGACCAGCGGCGAATACGCGATAGTAAACGCCGAGACATCGGGGATAGAAACGGAAAAAACCGGAAAGACATGGAGCGCCTGGCTTCTTTTGAAATATCCCCAAAAGGAAAAAGCTATCCTTCTTGAGCGGTGGAATGCTTCTATCGCCTCTATGAACGAGATGCGCACACAGGAAAAGAAAATAACCGCCCAATTCGGCCTTTCCCTGCAGACCCTGGGAATGCAGACCCAATTCAGGGAAGGCGACGCGATAGTCTTTACGGTTACCGCCGAAAAGGACTGTTATCTCCTTCTCCTCGATCATATGGCCGACGGGACAACGGTGCTTCTGTTTCCAAACCGCTATAATCCCGACAGTTTCATAAAAAAGGGCCAGCGCATCCAGATACCTGCTCCGGAGAATGCCGCATTTCAACTTGTGGTAACGCCTCCTTTCGGCGACGACCGTGTCGAGGCGATAGCCTCAACGAAAAAAAGTTCCCTGCACAGCAAGTTTTCAAGCCTGGTCGAAGAATTACCCGACACGCAGGACATAGCCGTCATGAGCCGGGGTATTTTTGTCCAGGGTCTCGGCACCGCTGTTGGAGCTTCCCCCGCCGCAGGCATCCAGTGGAGCCAGGCGGAAATAACCATATCCACATTCCAGAAGTAATTGGCGCTGTATTCAAATTGATATATCGGAGTTACCGGATGTAAAGTTATTTCGTCTTTTTTACTCTCCTGGCGGCGCTCTCGGGCCTTTCCGCATACGGTGCTCGCGAACGCGGATCGCGCCGCAATGGATAAAGCCATTCGCGACTTCGGTGTAAGTCTCAAGGCAGGCGGCGTCGGCTTATTCTATTATTCGGGACATGTCGTACAGATAGACAGCCGTAATTTTCTCATCCCGCTTAATGCCGATATTAAGGACGCATGCAGGGACAATCCGTTTCCCTCCGCGACCCGTTCGGCCACGAGAGGTTTATCCGTGATGGGTTTCCAGGCGCCCGGTTCGCTGATCGTATATTCCACAAGCCCCGGCTCGGTCGCATCGGACGGAGACGGCCGGAACGGTCTGTTTACTACATATTTCCTTGAGTATGTCCAAACCCCCGGCCTTGATAATGACGAAGCAAGCTTTACAAGCCCCGAAGGTAGGCTGGCAATTTCAGCCTATGCCTCGCTCAAACCCTACATGTTGGACATGGTACGGCAAATGAAATTTTGTGTCGGGAAAAGCCGGTATTCTCTGTAATGGAACCTGGGCTATGGACGAAATGACGGAAGCGCTGGGAAAAATCTCGGGGTCAGCGCCCTGCCGTCCTTTGAAGGCAAGCTCACCCCAAAGATGCCGGTCGGCGGCTGGTACTTCATGGTACCCTCTCGTGTTCTGAAGTATCCATCGAAACTGCAGGCTGTGGTGGAATATCTGAATTACTGCCTGAGTCCGCAAAATCAGCTCAGAATGGCGGCGCAGGCGAATTTGATGCCGACACTGCAGAAAACGCTTGATCTAGATCGTTGGGTTGACGATCCGATATAAGAAGAAACCCTGCGGAATGTATACAAAGCCGTTTCCGGCGGCGTACCGATGAGACAGGGTGTGAATATGGCACAGGCATACAACGTTCTCGATCCTCTCGTTCAAAATCTTGTCTCGGGAAAACTGTCCGCGGAAAATGCACCGCAGGCATTCCAGTATGCTCTCGAGAAAGCAATTGCGCGACGAGGAAATGGTCTCATACCGTGTCCTTCATTTCATTTGACATTGGAGGCGCTCCCACGCATTCTTGACGCGGATAAACTGCGCCTTGTCGCCGCCCGAGTCGGGATGGCATCTCTTGCTCGATGCGCGGAAGGCAGCCTTGAGCGCAGCGGGAGTCGGAGGTTTTCCCGTGTCGGGATCGGGGAAACATTCGAGGAGCATATAATCGAACAGCATCTCGGTATCGCGCAAGGCAGTCCGCTTGTAGTGCGCTTTCAGCATCCCGATATATTTCCTGATAAATGACTGCCACTCAGAGCGGTCATAACGGGTCATCTCGCGGGCCTTCTTCATCGACCCCGGAAACAGCGATTTGTTCCACACCGGGATTTTCGGATTTCTGTTCCGCTCCACGTCCGCGAGATATACGGCAAGCATGAGAATTTCGCGCGGCCATTCCTTCATGATCTTTTCGATCTTTTCCCTGCGCTCCCCGCGTTTTGTGACGAGCCTTTCCTCTTCCCTCTGCGTCATCGAAAGGAAGAGCGGAAAGAAAGGATTTTTCCGGATGCGGTAGGTCGCGTAAAAATTGTCAAGATATTTGAGCTTCAATCGTCCACTGTTCAGGAGTGCGTAAGAGGTGGCGTTCAGCTTCACCTTCTGCAGCGCCGCCGAGCCCTGCAGCATTTCCTCCAGCAGGAGAAAATCCGCCTCCTTGCGCACCGCACCGCGCCTGGCGTCGAGCAGGCGGCTCAGGGAATAGTTCATTGTGCGGGCAGCTCCCCGGCCGGAAGGACGGGGAGCTGCGGGACAGCCGGCGCCGGGACCGTTGGCGGAAGCGCCGGCGGAATGACCGGCGGAATTATCTCGGAGAGAAATTCATTTTTAAATCCGAGGATGTCTCCATAGCGGCTGAATACGTCCCCGGAGAGGAACCGTTCGGGCTTCGGCCCCCCGCTGATTGTGGAGATGGCCATGCCGTTGTTGATTCTCTTTCCGGACGCATCGGAGGCAAGGGCGGGCGTTCTCAGGTTCATCGCCTCGATCGTAACCCCTTTCAGGTAGTTTTCGTGAATGTAGTGAATGGTGCCGTCATCGTCCACCGCGAGGACTATTCCCGCGTGGGTGCGCAGATCGTTTGTCCTGTCGCCGTCGGCGTTTGCGTCCCAGGTATTGTCCCAGAATATGATGTCGCCCGCCCTCGGATAGGCATCGGAGTGGAGGGCGGAGCGGCTTTCAAGGCTCTGGTAGAGGCGGCTGACCCCGTTCCCGCTGTACTTCGGGAAATCTTTCTGTATGTCGATGTTCATGTACCAGAAAATCGCGGAAACCGTTCCGATGCAGTCGAGGGTGAATTTTCTTTTGTTGACGGTTACCTTCGCGTTCGGGACCTGCCCGATAAGTCGCTTTGCGGACTCGATTACAAGGCTTTCATCGGCAGTCGGTGCCGCGCGGGCGAGAACGGGATCCCGGTAGGGTTTCGAGGAATCCGCGGGAGCGTTTTGCGGAGCGCTTCCCGGCGCTGAAGATGAGGGGAATCCCGCGCAGGATGAAAGCAGGCAGGCGCATGCGAAGCATCCGGCGAGGTTTACGGCGGGGGACCGTTTCATGCAAGTTCGCTGTTATACTGCGCCCGCTCGCCCCCGACGCTTTTGCATCGGCTTCTCGCGAGTACCAGGGACGCTTCGCCGATGAGCTTGACTGAAACCCTGACCGGGACGGCGACAGGGCGCAGGTGCATGCCGATCAGCGTGTTTCCGATATCGATGCCGAAATCCGCCGAGATGCTCTCGACGAGCACGGGTTCTTCCATGCCTTCGTAGGCGGCGGTCGCGAAAGCCCCTCCGGCCAGGGCGTGGGGTACGGCGTTCACGCGCGTCAGGCCGTACTTCTTCATTGCTTTTTTCTCGATTACCAGGGAGCGGTTCAGGTGCTCGCAGCACTGGGCGGCGAGGAAGATGTTCTTTTCACGGCAAAACAGTGCAAGCGTGTCGTATATTACCTTTGCGGCTTCCGTGCTTCCCGCCGTGCCGATTTTCTTTCCGATAACCTCGCTGGTGCTGCATCCGGCGGCGAGGAGCCCGCCTTCCTCAACCTTTGATACGGCTAAAAGTTCCTCAAGGGCGGATCTCAAGTCCCTTTGTATATGTTCAAGCACGGGTTTCTCCTGAATGGTGGGTCTGAATGACAGTATACTCCCATTTTCACCGAGCATCCATTGTATTTCTCCGCCTGAATGATTTTACAAAATAAAACTTGACCGACAAAAGTGTCGGTGATACTATGAAAATAGTCTCAATTTATACCAATCATGCGCATAAACGCAGCTTGGCTGGAGGTTATATGTTCTTTTTTGCAGCGCTGCCCTGGTATACAATACTGATGTGGTTCGCCGTTTTCGGCGGTCTCGTGGTACTGAATGAAATCGGCCGCATGAACAAGTGGACGGGCATTGTCCTGTTCGTAATAGTGCCTGTCATTTTGACCATTGTTGTCTGGCCCCGTACCGCGGGACCCGGCACGACCATGAACGACTGGTTTCATCAGGCAAAGGTGTATTCCTCCCTTGCCGGATGCGTCGGCTTTATGGCAATCCGTTATATCCCGAAAATCCAGAAAAACAAGATTGCGCTCATGTTTCCGCCCTTTATCCTCGCGGTCAACATCCTCGAAGCGGTCGTCCGCGACTTTCAGTGCTTTGCCGTCAATGGAATGGACGCCGGCATGTATATCGTCGGGGGGCCCTGGAACATCATGAACGGCATCGCGGGCATCCTCAATATCATCACGATCACCGGCTGGATGGGCATTCGCGCGGGGAAGGGAAAGAGCAAAGACATGCTGTGGCCCGATATGCTCTGGTTCTGGATTATCGCATACGATCTGTGGAACTTCGCCTATACCTACAACTGCCTGCCGGATCACTCTTTCTACGCCGGCGTCGCCCTTCTCCTTTCCTGTACCTTTGCCGCCTTTGTCCTGAAAAAGGGCGCTTGGCTTCAGCACCGGGCCCAAACTCTGGCCCTGTGGTGCATGTTCGCCATGACTTATCCCGCGTTCATTGACACTTCGCGCTTCGCGGTAAAGTCCTCGCACAACACTACGGCCCTGTTTCTCACAAGCGCCGTCGCCCTCTCCTTCAACATAGGCGTCGTCGTGTACGAGATATGGAAGATCGCAAAAACGAAACGCAATCCGCTGAAAGAAGAAATATTTACGGATCTCGCGCCTTACAAGGCAATTATCAAAGAAAATGCGTAAGAATGCCTAAAATTGTTGACTTTGACGCAAAGCGCCGCGAAATCGCCTCGAAGGCGGTCGCGCTGCTTGTGCGCGACGGAATCCAGGAAACGAATCTGGGAAAGGTTGCCGAAAGCTGCGGAATGGGCAGAACCAGCATGTACGAGTATTTCCGGAACATCGGGGAGCTCATCGACTTTACCCTGGAAGAGACCTTTACCCAGATGCGGGAGGGCTTCAAGGCCCTTCTTCAAAACAGGAATGACAGCGCCGCGGAACAGATCGTGAATCTCATGCAGTATCTTGAAACCTTCGCGGTCCGGGAAAAAGAGCGCATGGTGCTTGTGCTCGACTTTCTGTTCCATCCGGACCGCGTGACGCCGGGCGTTTCCTTTGACGTGCAGGCTCAGGTCCGCCTGCTCCGCGCGGAACTGGAGCGTCTGCTCGTCGCATCGGTAAAATCCGGGGAAATATGCCCCGTGAATACCTCGTCGATGGCGTTCACCCTTTTTGCCTTTATCGAGGCGGCCACCGTGCACGCAGCCCTCTACCGGAACGTCCGGCTTGACGAAACGATGGGCGACATACGCATTCTCATCGACGGCCTGAAAGCCCAAGCGCCCGGCAATCAATAGCTGTGCAGCCCTGAAAGCAGAAAGTTGACTCCGAAAAAAGTAAATACGGTACACAGGAATCCTGCAATCGCCAGAATTGAGGGAAGCGCATCCTGGCGGTTTCTGATCAGGCGCAGGTGGAGATACAGGCTGTATACGAGCCAGGTTACCAGTGCCCACGTTTCCTTTGGATCCCAGGACCACCATGAGCCCCAGGCCTGCTCGGCCCAGATTGCCCCGAAGATCAGGGCGCCGGCGGTAAAGACCGGATAGCCGAGGGCGACCGCAGTATACGAAATCCGGTCATAGTCCTTTTTTTTGGCTTTGTCCTGCGTCGCGAGAAACGCGATGGAAGCTACGAATGACGCGATAAAAAAGGACTCGCCGATAAAGGACAGTGCGACATGGGAGACGAGCCAGTAGGACTTGAGCGCGGGTATCGGAGGCAGGGCTTCCTTCGGCGCGAGGGGCGAACTCGCGATGGAAAGCAGGACAAGGGCGGCCATGGTCGCTCCGAACTGGACGAAGGGAAGGAACTTTACTTTTTTTTGGAGTCTGTAAAACAGACAACCCAGACAAACCACGCATGCATAAAACACAAGGGACTCGAAGGTACCGGTAAGCGACGGGAAGCCGATTCCGATGCTCCGCTCTATCATAAAAGAGATCAGCAGGGCCGCGGCGCAGGCCAAGAGCCAGTGCGACGCGGGATCGGTTTTTTGACCCTTGTTGCGGAATAAAAAGACCGCCTGAAAGACGGCGGACACGACGATGAGCAGAAAAGCGGCTGCAGGCAGTGTGATCATTCTTTTTTTTCTCCCAATTTTCTTATGAAGGTCGCGCTGATGCCGAACCCCGTAATGAGCAGGGCGGCAAGAACCAGGGGATATCCGGGATCTTCAACGGCCTGTATACCGCTCGTATCTACAATTCCCCTCAGTGTCGTTTCGTTCCCGTATGAGGCCTGGTAGAGTGTGATGGATCCGGTCTTGAGGGGATGATTAACCCGGAGATCGAAAGACTCTGTCTCGATTTTTCCGTCGACCGTTATTGTTACCCGGCTCTTCCATTCCTTCGGTCGTCCGTCCGCATAGCGTTCAAACGTAAAATCGAGCAGAGTGAGCATTCTGTTTCCCGGCAGCTCCACCTGCTCCCCTCTGGAAAGAAAGACAATGCCGTCCCGCCTCATTTGCCAGCTCAAGAGAGAGCCGAGCACCAGCAGCATCAGGCCGAAGTGGAGAATGACCGGCGCAAAACGGCGCCCGCTCTTTTTCCCTATTTCCAGGATGAGCCTCTTTACGGTGCAGGCCGTCAGATTAATGAAGAAAGCAAGGACCGGAAGCAGAAAGGGAAGGGAGCTGAAAAAACGGGAAAAGCCCGAGACGGAAATCAGGGATGAGATGAGGGGCGGAAACCGGGAAGCGTAAAATTCCGGGGTCTGACCCTGGGGAACCAGGGTCGCGAGCATAGAAGTGAGCATCAGATAGGCAATCAGGAAAACTGCCAGTTTGACGGACGAAAGAAAGGATATTATTTTCCGTACTCCCATTATCTCGACCGCCACTGGAACTGGTGCGGTGCCGATGAGGCGCTTGCCCCGGCGGAGAAGCCGGTGTGGCACACCTTGCATGCGGACGTTTCGCCGTCGCCGCCCCCCCCGTGTTCGTCGAAGAATTCGCCGAAGCCGCCGCCGTGGGAAGTATCATGGCAGGCCGCGCAGCTTCCGATCGTAACGGCCTTGCCCTGGTATTGAACTGCCTGATAGTTGTCGTTCGCCTCGCGGGAGGGAACCATCGCGTGGGGGCTCGAGTGGCAGGCCGCGCAGGAAACGCCGCCATGTCCAGTTGAATTGCGGTACAGGGAAGTGCCGGTATCCACCTGCGCAATCGTCGATACCGCGCCTGCGCTGACCGCGGTCAGCGTTGCGGAAGATGACGCAGTATGGCAGGACCCGCATGCAGGCTCGTTTGCCCAGGGAATCCGTCCGCCGTTGGCGATGCTGTCTGCGACGTTTCCCATCGATCCGTGGCAGGACGTGCAGTTTCCGTTTGCCGCCGTGTGGGCGGTGCTGCGGGAACACTGTGTGACATTTCCGGGATGGCAGTCGTAGCAGGTTGCCCCCTCCGTCGCGTGAAAGCCGTGAATCGCGCGGGAAAGGTACAGCGCGGAGGTTCCCGGGCCTGTCGTGCCGAGCGCGGGACTGCCGTGGCAGGAGGCGCAGAGTACGGGCTGAGAGGCGATCAGTGAAGTTCCGGAAAGGGTATCATGTTTTTGGAGAATGTTGTCGAAGGCGGAATCTACCGTACCGTTTCCATGGCATTTTGCGCAGTTTATCTCGTCGGAAGTGGGCACCATCGCGCGGGTAGTCGCGACGACATTTCCTCCCGCATCCCGAACGGTAACCGCTATCTGCTGGAAGGGGCTCCAGACGCCGCTGTCGAATACAGGCACCGCCGGAATGCCGTTCGCCTGGAAATGGTTTCCCTTGACGAGCATGGTGCCAGAAAGCCCGTTATGAATGGCGGGATCCTCCAGGTTCAATCCCTTGTCCGGGGCGAGTCCGGCAGCCCCGAAAAGAGGCCCGGCGTTTGCCCAGAATTGGCCGTAGCTCCGTTTATTCGAGGAGGAGGTATTGTGTACGAGCGCATATTCGACAGTGAGGCCGGCGGTCACAATTTCCGGCGGGGTGCCGCGTTTTACGACCTGAACCCAGACCGTATTGTATGGAGGAAGGATTACTGCCTTGTCATAGGTAGGATTGAGGCAATGCATACCCAGATCATTCCAGGCGAAAACAGTGTAGGTTGATGACAGGGTTTGCCCTGACACGCCTCCGCGGGAATGGGTGCCGAGATTGCATGACGGCAGAAAAGCGATACTGGAAAGGAGCGCCAATACGGCGAGACATTGCGGCACAGCGGACATTTTCCTGCGCTTGATCGTTTTCATGAATAACCTCCGGTTTAAAAAAAACCAGGTCAGATAGAAAAGGAGCGGGACAACGGCGTGATTATACACTTTATAACAGTATAAGGCCATTTCGCAGTATTGTCAAAAAGCTGAGATCTTACGCACGGGTATCGATACCTTTTTTCTTCTTAAAACCCGGTCGTTTTCTGAAAAATCATTTATACTGTCAGAATAATGTAATAAGATCAGGGAGAAAAGGT
Organism: Spirochaetales bacterium; assembly: GCA_043775705.1. Lineage (GTDB taxonomy): Bacteria > Spirochaetota > Spirochaetia > Treponematales > Treponemataceae > Teretinema. The sequence goes on from JAYVSC010000147.1 coordinate 12,703, forward strand.
CATGCAAAACAAGATGGAAATAAAAATTATAAAGAACGGACCATATGTGGTGACAGGCCATGTTCCCCTCTCCGGGAAAATCATTACACCCGAAGGAAAATGCTATAAACTTAAAAAAGGGGACAGGTATCCCCAGGGGGACGAATACTGCCTGTGCCGATGCGGAGAATCCAAAACCAAGCCGTTTTGCGACGGATCCCATGAGGACAGCGGATTTGACGGCACTGAAACCGCCGACAGGGATACCTTCGAAAACCGGAGCGTTTTGTACGAGGGACCGGGTCTCGACATGAGGGATGACCTCCGTTGCGCCTGCGCCCGGTTTTGCCACCGGGAGGAAGGGAACGCCTGGGAGCTGATAGAAAAATCGGACGACCCTGTATGCCGGGAAGAGGCGGTAAAGGCTGCATGCGACTGCATTTCCGGCCGGCTTGTAGCCCTGGATAAAGAGGGAATTATAATCGAGCCGGCGCATGAACCTTCAATCGACATAATCCAGGATCCCGAAAAAGGCGTCAGCGGGGGAATTTTCGTCAAAGGCAACATTCCGATCGAGGGGGCAGATGGAGTTTCCTACGAGATACGCAACAGGATAACGCTCTGCCGATGCGGACAGGCAGTGGAAAAGCCCTTTTGCGACGGTGCGCACATTTCAGTCAATTTTACCGACAAATAAGATGGAGAAAAAAATAATATGGAAAATTCAATGAATAAAATGCCGGTTGTTTTTATCGGTCATGGAACTCCGATGAACGCTCTTGAGGATAACGGATTTACGCGAAACTGGGAGAAAATCGCGGGTTTGATCCCGAGGCCCGAGGCGATTCTGTCGGTTTCCGCGCACTGGGGCACCGAGGGAAGCCGTGTGTCGGATGCCCCCCTTTCCAAAATGGTCTATGACATGTACGGTTTCCCGGAGGAGCTGTATAAGGTTCAGTACCCGGCGAAGGGCGCTCCCGCCTTCGCGCATTCCGTTCAGGATCTGATTTCGGCGGAGGTGCTGACGGACAACAGCTGGGGCCTCGACCACGGCTCCTGGTCAGTGCTGAGAAAAATGTACCCGAAGGCGGATATCCCCGCTTTCCAGCTCAGCGTGGACCTCGGCGCGGATGCCGCAGATCACTACAGGATAGGGCAGGAAATCAGCGTCCTGCGCGAGAAGGGTGTGCTGATTCTGGGAAGCGGCAATGTCGTCCACAATCTGGCAAAGGTACAGTGGGGCCTTCCCGGCGGTTACCCCTGGGCGGTCGAGTTCGACAAATATATAGGGAGCAAAATCGCGTCCCGCCAATTCCAGGATGTCATACACTATAAAAGCGCGGGTAAATCCGCCGACTCCTCATTCACGACCCCCGAGCATTTTTATCCGCTTCTCTACGTGCTGGGAGCCTCGAATGACAGCGACACAGTGACCGTATTCAATGATTCATGCGTTATGGGATCCCTTTCCATGACCTCTTATCTGTTCATGTGAGGGGGACGTCTCCCCCTGCCTTCAAAGTCCTCGCCCCCGAGGAAAATGCGGGTACGCATTTTCCTCAAGGGCTCCGGGCTTTTCCGGCACCCCCTCATTTGCAAGTCGCCTCCATCTAGAATTCGAGCGCCAATTTACCGAAAATTTATGTAGCTTGTTTGGATGGATGGCCGTATCTTAAGTGCTGGCTAACGTACTCGAATCAGTGAAGGGTACCGGATTATTCATGCCGAGAGTGGTGAAAAGGCCATCGAAATAATCTGCGTGCAGAGCATGATGGTGCTTTACAATAAATTGTATCGTGCCGAGGATTCCAGAAGCCTATCGGTCAGCGACTATATACCCGCTCTTGTGCAGGAAATTTCCGGAATTTTCCCCCTGAAGGAATTCGTGCAAATCAGCACGGAAATAGCGGATGTCCCCCTCCCGGCCAATATCCTTTCATCGCTCGGCATTATCTTTAATGAATTGATAACTAACTCCATGAAATATGCCTTTATCGGCCGCACGGAAGGCGCGATATGCGCGCAGGCATCGTGCAAGGACCGCCTTTTTACCCTTTCCCACAGCGATACGGATTGTGCGCGCTGAGGGGACCCCCTTTATCATCGAGTTTCCTTTCTGATAAAAAAAAGGTATTGACAGCCGGAACGCCGTGCCCTATATTTATTTTTATATACAGGAAATATTGCCGGCTTGGCCTGATTGCCATGTACGCGATATGCTCCGGGCTGAAGTTTCTCCGTTGGAGAAGCGATAAGCAACGGGTTAATGACCCGTGGGATTCATACTTTAAAACAGTATCCTTCCCGCGGGTTTTTTTTATGCCCGAGGACACTTTGCGATTCCGGAACGGGAAACGCAAGGCCTGCCTCTGCAAGCGAAAAAAAAATGTGCGGTTGGATGCGAAGGGGCCTGTATGCCGGCGCTTCAAAACACAATCGCCGAAAAACACATCACCATCCCGAACCTTCTCACCCTTGCCTTTCGAAATGTTTCCCGCCACGGTCTCCGTGCCGCGGTAAACATCGTCGGGATAGCCATTGCCGTGGCATCCCTGGTTTTCTTTCTGTCCTTTTACCGGGGCACTTACGAAGGAATCATGTTTTCCTCGGTCATCGACTATTCAACCTCGCACGGACAGTTCATGAGTCTCTCCTTTGACGACGATGATAGCGATGTCTGGCTTGACGCGAAAAATCTCCTTGACGGGACCCTCGTTGAAAACGCCGATTTCGCCCACCTCGTCGTCGGCGGCGGCGGCGGCGTCGGCAGCGAGGGAAAATCCGGCTTTACACCCGTCATCGCGCCGCGCCTCATGGGCCCGGCCTTCGCGGGCGACGGTGCGCGCAAGGCTCCCGTGATTCTCGCCGGAGTCGATTTCGCGAAAGAAAGCGCGCTTCTTTCCCTTGATGAGCGGATGGTGAGCGGCTCTTTCGGCGGGGACGGGGTTGTGATCGGAAAAAAACTCGCAGAAATACTTTCCCTCAAGGTGGGCGATGAAATCCGGCTCCAGGCCAATACTGCGGACGGCGCTCCGAACCTGGATTACTGGAAGATATCGGGAATTTATTCTTCGGGTTATCCGCCGATAGACCGGGGAATGGTTATGCTTGACCTTGCCCAGGCGCAGACGTTCCTCTCGGCCGACGGAAAAATCAACAAGATCTATTGCCGGCTTTCCGGAGGGCTCGACTCCGTCGCGCGGGAGCGCGAAATACGGCGATTGAACGGCTCGAGCGAAGGCGTCGCGGGATTCGCTCTCCAATTCCGGAGCTGGCAGAACTACGCGAAGTCAATCGTCGAGGACGCGAAAAAGGACAGCGGTTTTTACGCGGTTTTCATAGGCATCCTGCTTTTCCTTTCCCTTTCGACAATGGCCGGAACCATGCGCATGACGGTCTTCGAGCGGAAACGCGAGATAGGCATGCTTCGCGCCTCCGGCTGGTTCCGGGGCGAGATTGCCTTCCTGTTTCTTCTCGAGGCTCTGGTAATCGGGGCGGCGGGAAGTCTCGCCGGCTGCTTTGTCGGGGGGCTTGCCTCCCTCTCCCTGGAGCTCAATCCCGTCGCGATAGGACTCTCCATGGCCGAACTCGACATACCCAGCTTTTCTCTTGCCTGCGACCTGCAGCTCTCGGATTTTGTCCGGTCAATGCTGACCGGTTTTGTCACCGCCCTTTTGGCCGGCCTAATGCCTGCCCTGAATGCGGCGCGCATGCCCATTCTCTCCGCCATGGCGGAAAGATGAACGCCGGAAACCCGGCAGCCGATAGTTCGGCAAAGGATTTTTTCATGAAACGCACAATTGCACGTTTGATCATCATCGCCCTCCTTTCCTCTGTATTCCTCCCGCTTTCCTCCGAGGAAAAAACCGGAAGCGCGGTAGTCGAGGAAATGGACTCCCGCATGAACTTTACCGAATGCCGCATGGTCATCCGCATCGAGGATACCAAGGCTGACGGTAAAAAGCGCACGCTGAAAGCAGGCGTGGATTACCTCAAGGACGTCGGCACCCGCATGGACTTTCTCGAGCCTGTCCGCGACAAGGGCAAGTCGGTGCTGATGTCCGGCTCCTCTATGTGGATGTCGTCTCCGTCGGTCTCGAAGCCGGTCAGGCTTTCCGGTAAGGATGCCTTTATGGGCACCAGCTTTACCAACGACGACATGATGAACCTCGACAAGAATGACGACTATGACTCGGTGATCGCATCGAGCGACGGAGAGGGTTGGACCGTCGTGATGACCGCCAAAAACGCGAGTGTTCCCTGGTCAAAAATCGAGGCTCGAATAGGCGCGGACTATTTGCCGGTCCGCATGACCTACTTTGCGAGGTCCGGAAAAGAATCAAAACGGGTGGAATTTTCCCTTGCGAGGGATTTCGGCGGAAAGATGCGCCCCTCCGTAATGACTATCGTCGATCTAATGAAAAGCGGCGACTCGAGCTCGGTTGTCTTTGAGGAAATCCGTGAGGAGAGCGTGAACCGCTCCCGTTTGACCCCCGCATCGCTGGGGAATTGAGGAATACCATGAGTAAAATAGAAATACGCAGTCTTGTAAAAACCTATCGTCTCGGACACACGAGCGTAGAAGCGCTTCGGGGCATTGACTTCTCCATTGACGCGCCCGAAATCATCGGAATCGTCGGGCCTTCGGGCTCGGGGAAGAGCACCCTGCTGAATATTCTCGGCGGCATCGACCTTGCAACCTCGGGAAGCGTTTTCCTTGACGGGGTAGAGCTCGGCGCCCTCGGCGATACCGCGCGCACCGCCCTTCGCCGGCGCGAAATCGGCTTTATCTTTCAGTCATTCAACCTGATCCCGGTACTGACCGCACTCGAGAACATCGAGCTGCCCCTGATGGCCCTCGGCGTTTCCAAAAAGGAAAGGCGCGCGCGCTCCCTCGCCCTGCTCGAGCGGGTCGGCCTTACGAGAGAGGCGTCGCAGAGACCCGATGAGCTCTCGGGCGGTCAGAGACAGCGGGTGGCGATAGCCCGCGCCCTCATTATCAAGCCCCGTCTCGTTCTTGCCGATGAGCCTACCGCCAACCTTGACGGGGAGAGCGGAAGAAACGTGCTCTCCCTGATGCACGAGATGAACCACGAGATGAAGACGACCTTCCTTCTTTCCACCCATGATCCGCGCGTGCTGCCGTATCTCGACAGGCGGATGTACCTCGAGGACGGTCGCGTCACAAGCACCGAGGTGATGGAGGGACACATCGTATGAGGCGCTCATTTATTTCTCAGGAGATTTCACGGACTTGCACGGTGCTTCTTTTTTGCGCATGCATTATCGCGTTCGGCCTTGCCGCCGGTACGGCTTCCGCCGAAGGCGCACCGGGCGATGACCCGTCTCCGCTTGAAATATCAGGCTCTATCCTGAGCCGTCTCGGATATATCGGCTTTCGCGATGACATTCCCGACGAGGCGGCAAGCGACTGGTACTCGCTCACATCATCCCGCGTAGGCGTTTCCCGCACCGGCGACGGGGGCCGCTTCCGCGCCGCGCTCTGGTCTGCCTACGACAGCGTGACCGGGGACTGGGGCCTTTCCCTCGACGAAGCATGGGCCGAGTGGACGCCCTCTCCCTTTTTCAGCGCGCGCATGGGCCGCTCTCCCCTGCAGTACGGCCCCTGCGTAGCCTTTAATCCCGCGTTTTCTTTTGTTACCCGCGACCGCTTTGACTCGCGCGCCGTAAAGGTTGGTCTTGACAGTCTCTCTTTTGAAGCGTTTCCCGTGCCGCTTTCGGGCAATCGGGACTCTCCCGTCTCCGTCGTGATGAACGGCGCATGGATATTTCCCGGCGCTGCCCTCGCGCCCGGGACGGCAAACCGCGATCTCGGGGAATCAAGCGCCCACGCGCGGATCACCTTGTACTTGCCCGAAGCGGGACCTTTCGGCTCTACCGAACTCGGTCTTTCGGGAGACCTCCGCCGCATCGGCGCGCTGTCGCCCAACGGCGTCGGGCCCTGGGGGGCGGGATCCTGGCTCAGCACCGACCTCTCGGGTTTTGTGATCGCCCTTGAAGGCGCGAAGCGGAGCGGGGACTTTCCAGCCGCCGCCGCCGGATACGAATGCGCTTTCTGCGTGAACAAAAAAGCAGGCGACTATCTCGCGATCCTTGAAGCTCAGTATACGGACGCGGGGGGCAAATGGCTCGGCTTTGCGCAGCTTTCCCGGAGTACCGAGGCGTTTGATCTTTCGCTTTCGGCCCTAGTCGATTTTGAGGCAGAGACCTGCCGCGCATCGCTCGAGGCCGTCCGCAATCTCACCGATTTTCTCGTGGTGCGCTTGGAAGGTTCCTGGAACTATAATGTCGATTATACGGCAGGACTCGCGCTCGAGTATTTCTTCTAAAGGAGTATAGGTATGGAATCCATAAAACTGGTTTTGTTTTTAGCCTGGAGGAACGTGATCCGCTACCGGAAGAGAACCGTCCAGTCCTTTTTGATTCTTTTTTGCGGGGCATTTTGCGTCATACTCGTCGATGCCTACCTGAAGGGATATTCCTCCTCATCAACCGAGCGCGTCGTCAGGGAAAGCGGGCATCTGGACGTGCACGCGAAGGGGTATCTCGATTCTGCCGGCGCGATGCCGCTTGACCTCACGATAGCCGATGCCGATGCCCTTATGGAAACGATGCTCGCCTCGGCGGGGAGCGCCCTTTCTCCCGGCGTTCAGGCCGTGCTCTCTCCTTCGATCGAGACCGGCTGCATGCTCTCGAACGGGGAAGTCGCGCGCGCCGCCTCCGTGTATGTCACCGATCCCTTCGCGAAAACGCTTTCGGGAAAAAAAGCGCTGATCAACCCTCGTCTCTCCGCCTTGCCTGATTCGATTGTCTCGGGACATTTTTTCTCGGGCGCATCGGAGAAGGGCGCCCTGCTCGATGAAAAATACGCCCGCAAGCTCGGCCTCGCCTCCGGCGATTCGCTCATCCTTCTGGGCAATGATTCCTATGGGTCTTTTTCACTGCTGGAAACGAAAATTATCGGCATCGTGAGGGAGTCATCCCTTCCCGGAGAGGCAGGATGCCTCGTGGACCGCGCGGGTTTCGCCCCGGCCTTCGGTCTCGAGAACGGTGCGACCGCGATTTCCCTGTGGTTTATTTCGGATGACGGAGAAGTCATGTCCGGAAGCGGGGCGGAAAGACCCGCCTCGGCGGCGGTAATGAAAGCCCTCTCCGGCGAAGACGGACTCGTGGTCCGCCCCTTCGCGGAAATATCGGCAAGCTACACCGCCATGTTCGATTTTCTGGATGTCTTTCTCGCCGGCATGATGGCCGTCTTTGCCCTCGTCGCCGGGGTCGGCATGTGCAACGCGATACTGCTTTCGGTGCAGGACCGCCTTCGGGATATCGGGACTCTCCGCGCCATCGCGCTCTCGTCGCGTCAGGCGGGCCTCATGATCTACGCGGAGACTTTTATCATCGGTCTTTTTTCCGCGCTTTCCGCCCTCGTCTTCGGTCTCGTGACCGTGTATCTGCTGGAAACTTCCGGATCGGGCATCAGATTCGAAATGGCGGACATGGCCCCGGGCCTTCCCGATTTTATCAGGCCGGTCCTCTATCCCCTCCGCATCGCGGTCGTCTCTCTCATCAGCGCCGTTTTTCCCGTCCTGGCCGCGGTCATTCCCGCGCATGCCGCCAAAAACCTGACCATCCGTGAATGCTTCAGTTCGTAATTACGGAGGAGGGGGGAAGTCTCCCCCTGCCTTCAAAGTCCTCGCCCCCCGAGGAAAATGTGTATCCACATTTTCCTCAGGGCTCCGGGCTTTTCCGGCACCCCCTCTAATATTTTTTCTGCGCGGCCGTGAAAGACCGAAGGGTTATATCCGGATTGAGATAATGAAAATCCTTCTGCAAGATTCCGGCCGAAATGGCCTTCTTGGGGCACCAGTTGTAGCAGGCAAGGCAATTCTCGCACCGGTGCTGCCATTGCGGTCTCTTTCCGGCGATTTGTATATTGCGGGCTGGGCAGGCTTCCGCGCAGATTCCGCAGCCGCCGCAGGTTTCGTTCACCGTAAAGCTTCTGTCTGCGAGAGGGATCATTTTTTCAAGAGTCATGTTTTTGGTCTCCCCGGTAATCCTGATGAAATGGTTTTTCACCAAATGGTCGAAAAGAAGCTGGAGCGGAATCTGCAGGAGATCAAAAAGAAAGCTTGACGACGCGAAGATTCGTTTTCTGGTGTTCGTATTCCGGCATTTTTCGGCGATTTTTTTCCTGTTTTCCCCGCTCTTGTGCCAGGAATTCTGCGGCATTTGGATTCCGTATCCGGCAGCCAGACGACCGCCCCTTGACCGTATGATTCTGGAGAGCGTCTTGATGGACACGCCCTTTCCCCCGCCGAAATTGGCGACCGCGAAAATGTATTTCGATTCCGCGTTTTCCAGTTTTTCCGCGAAGGCCCTGACCATGAGGGGCAAGTTCCCGTAATAGACCGGAAACACTATGCCGATTACGGAGGCGCCGCTGCGAACGGTTTTTTTTTCTATGGCGAAGGAAACGGGAACGAGCGAAGCGGAGAGCCGTTCCGCCAATTTCTGCGCAATCATCAATGTGTTTCCCGTCCCCGAAAAATAATAGATTTCTGTGCTCATGACATCCGTTCTCCCATAAGTACAACAGCCTGCCTCTAGTATTGTGTCACATTTTTTTCCTCATTTATGGAATCAAAAGCGGTTTTTTCGCGAGGGAGAGGTCCACATGGCAGTAGCCTCCCGGATTTTTTACCAGATAATCCTGATGGTACTTTTCCGCGGAATAAAAGGCTCCCGCCGAGCGGATTTCCGTAACTATCGGCTCATCGTACGCATGCGCGGTCTCGAGCTCGGCCTTCACCTTGAGCGCTTCCTCGTTTTGCGCATCGCTGACCGTGAAAACGGCCGAGCGGTACTGGCTGCCTATATCGTTCCCCTGGCGGTTCGCCGTCGTCGGGTCATGCATGCGGAAGAAGTGCAGCAGGAGATCGTGATAGCTGATGAGGGAGGGATTGAAGTCGATGCGTATCGACTCGGCGTGTCCGGTTGTCCCGGTGCTCACCTCATCGTAGGTAGCGTTTACCGTGTCTCCCCCCGAGTAGCCGACCTCCGTCGAGACTACACCGGAGAGCTGGCGGAAGTAACCCTCCGTTCCCCAAAAGCAGCCCGCGGCGAAGATCGCCGTATCGAGACCGGCGCGCGGTATGTAGGGTCCGTATCCTTCCTTTTCCATATTTTCCTTCGCGATGAAGCGCAGGGAAGCCGAATTGATGCAGTACCTCAGGCCCTCAGGTCCGGGCCCGTCGTTGAACACATGTCCTAGGTGCGAATCGGCTCCCGTGCTCCTGACCTCAACCCGCGTAATGCCCAGGCTTGAGTCTTTCTTTTCGTATACGGCTCCGCTCGAAATCGGGGCCGTAAAGCTCGGCCAGCCGGTGCCCGAGTCGAATTTATCCTCGGAACGGAATAGGGGAATTCCCGAAACAATATCGACGTATATCCCCGCTTTATGATTGTCCCAGTAGGCGTTGTTGAAGGCGGGTTCGGTCCCGCAAAGCTGCGTGACGTCGTACTGCTCGACCGTCAGCCGCTCTTTCAGGCTTTTGTCCCCAACTTTCGGCGCGGCTGCTGTCCTGCCGGCGCACGACAGCAGCAGAAGGAGCGCTGATGCGATATATATGGAAAAAATGCGTAACTTCATGGTAACTCCTTAAAAAAAACACACAGAAATTCAATATACTGAAGATTGTAAGCGTAGGCAAACTTTAAGCGCGGTGCAACGTGAGGAGATCCGGGATAGTTTTTTCAATCTTTATTTTAATGGTGATTCCTGTCATCAGGATGGACACTTGCGCATATCATAATATAAAAAGAGGGCTGACACGCTCCTTTTCTTTGGTTACTGCCAGAAGGGACTGTCTTGCCAGTTTCGGGGAAGTCTATAGCAAGAGAATTTATTTTGTGTTTTTCAATTAAGGAAAAATTGCTTTCGGAAATCTGTGATTAATTCATGAATGTAATTCCGTAAGTGCTTCTGGAGCTGGAAGAGGGAGTGAGGGCGGAATACGACTAGTTCCTTTCCGGTTTACTGGAAGAGTGGAGAACATACCGGTTGGCTGTGGTTTACCCTATTGCATCGTGGAGGATTCAGAGGGACAGTATACTGAGAAAGACAGGATTGTACGGAATACTGTATATCTTGAAACGATTCAGTTGAAGCTGGCGGACTATGGGTTGATTTGGCGATATTTCAGGTGAATTGAGGGCTGTCGGGTAAAAGTGGGGAAGAAAACGGATGGAGAGGAGATATTGATTCGAGTGATTTTGTAAGGTGAAAGAGGTAAGAAAATGATTACAGGCGATGAGCGAGGCCTTTTTTTATAGCTGGAGAGGATTCAGGCAGGAAATTTTCATAAATAATATCACTTCTGTTAATGAATATATTCAGAGTAATAGATCTGTATTATTGGATACATAAAAACTGCAGGGATGGACTAATTCACATTTACATCAATTCAGAATCGGAGATTGACGCTTCGCGCTCAAATATGTTTTTATTATTTTAATGGGTTCTAAGGAGTTTATATGCATATTTTCTATTTTTCTGGCACGGGGAATTCCTATTATGTCGCAAAAAAAATAGGGGGCATAAACGATCAGGTTAAAATTACATCAATTACCTCATTTTCGAGTAAGGGGAAGAAGCAATCTGATGATGAAACGATAGTTATTATCTCCCCATTATACTTTTATAGTATTCCAAATATTGTTGCTTCCTTCCTGAAAAATATGGAGTTTAGTAATCTGAAGTATTTATCGGTAATATTTACCGCTGAATATCCAAATGGTTTAGCGATGAATGCGGTTAAAAATATATGCGTTCAGAGAAATATTAATCTTGGTAGCAGCTTTTATTTAAAAATGCCTACTAATTATCTTATTAAGTCAAAAATGCTCAGTAACATGGAAATAGAAGAAACATTACAAAAAGCAAATAAAAAGATTAATAGAATCATGGGTATAATCAAAGACAGAAAAGTGTATTATGAAAAAGATTCAATGCTGTTTTCATTGATTACCAAGGCGAATCAGTATCAAAATAAATGGAATGAGGATTTCTTGCAATTTGATAAAAAATTCATCTGCAATGATTCTTGTACTGCGTGCAAACTATGTGAAAAGAGTTGTCCTGTTGGAAACATCAAAGTAGATCAGAAACCTAGTTGGACTGGAAAGTGCCAAGCATGTTTAAAATGTATCAATATATGCCCGAAGGAAGCAATTCAGTATGACCATTTTACGGAAGGTAAAAAAAGATATTTTAATCCAAAGATAAAAATAAGTGAGATGGTTTAAAAATTCCCTTTGCAATTGCTTCATATTAGCTTGTAGACGCTATCATTAATGTGTATTGGTTTTTGAGGTGGATAAAAGTATTCGCAAATACGTTCTTGGAAATTGGAATGGAAAAAAAGGGCTGACACGCCATGTGTCAGCCCTTTTATTTGCGGTTGTTTTTTTTCTATTGGACGAGATAGGTGGGGTAGCTCGCGCTGGTCGTCGCGACGCCTTTGCCGTTGATGACGTGATTTATCTGGCCGACGGTTCCGTCACCCAGGGCGACGGTGACCATGTTGTGGAACATCGCGCCGTTCACGAGCGTGGAGGGAACCTCGATGGCGTTTTCGGCCTGCACTGAGGGGTTGACGTTGAAGAAGCAGTAGACGCCCACGCCGTAGGCCGTATGGGTGGAGACAGAGTCTGCTACCTTGTAGGACGCGTATCCTTTTTTCGTTCCATCCATCCAGCTCGCCTGGTTAGGAACGTCATAGGGAAGTTCCGACTGGTAGAAGTATACCTGTCCACCATTGCCGTTCCAGATGGTCTGCCATTTCTGGAAGTGCTCTACCGCGAGGCCGTAGATGATGACGTTCGCTCCGTTTACCTCGATTCCCGTGTCGGCGGTGTTGACCGTCCATCCCCAAGTGCTGGTGGTTATGCCGTGGTCTGCTCTCCATATCCACAGGTCGTCGCCGATAACGTTGCTTGAGTTGATCTGGAGGCTGAGTCTCGCCTTGCCGACCGACGCGCCGCCGATGCGGAAGAACAGGTCGGCAAGCAGGGTCGGGTTTGCTGCATGGCTTGCGCCGCTGCCGGCTTGTCCTACCTGCATCAGGATATTCGAGCTTGCCGTACCCGCCTCGATAAGGAAGCCGGCGATCTCGACGCCGTCGACGTCCGCGACGGATATGGCCGTGATACCGCCGTTCGCGACCAGGGTCGCGAGTCCCAGTCCGAGAACTATGGTGTTCGCCCGGGTAACCTGGATGGTGCTGTCAAGGTTGTAGATGCCTGGAGTGAACAGCAGGTTTTTGCCCGAAGAGAGGGCCCCGTTGATCGTCGCGGAGGTGTCGGTCGCCGACTTTGCGATGTAGAATTCGCTGATGGGATGAGCGGTGCCGGCAGTCGGTCCGGAAGCCCAGCTGGTTCCCTGCGAGCTGCCGCGGAGGGACGGCACGAATACCTGGTAGTTTCCCGCGGCATCGATATAGAGATAGGGCTTTTCCTTGATGACGGGAGTCTGGTTTACGGTAGTGTAGTTGGGGATCTTCCCGAAGCTGGTTGCGGGGGCGTTATTGTCGCCGACGAAGACCATGTTCCATACGCCCCCGGTCGAGCCTGCCCAGCTGGAGTTGCGGGATAGCCACTGCTGCTGTCCGCCGGGAACGACGCTGCCGTCGATGAGGGAGTCTGACATAAAGCCGCCGCTCGCCCAGCCGCTCGCTCCGTTATTCGGGTTGATGTCGAAGAGCCACAGGTCGCCCTTGACGTGGATGCGACGGGCGGGGGCTGCCTGGGACACGGCCCACATGTTGCGACCATAGCTAGTCGGCTGAATGGCGATGTTTTCCACGGAGCGCCAGAAATTCTGGGTTACATGATGGTTGCCGCTCGCTTCAGCCGATCCGTCGGACTGGATCGAGCCTACGATGGTCACGTCGTCGGGGGATCGGCCGAGGCCGAGTATCTGCATGTAGAAGGCGACATTGACATTGACGTTGTACGTACCCGGCTTGAACATGACCGCATAGCGGTTCGGGCTGAACTCGGCGGTCCGCTGGTTCGCGTAAATCAGGTCAAGCTGAGCCTGTATTGCGGACGCGGACATGGTCGGGTCGAAGATAATCACGTTGGGCCCGAAGGTCGTTTCGACCGGTCCCGTTTTCCAGGAGGCGTATACGGTCAGGCTGGCGGTTACAGGGGTAGAGGCGGTGAATGCCGTACCGCCGCCTGAGGGCGCGGTATACCAGCCGGCGAAATTATACCCGGTCTTTGCGGGCGCCGAGGGGAGACTTCCCGTTGTCGTCGCGGGACTCGTGACGGTGAAGCTTGCGGGGCTCGCCGGGGAAGTGGCTCCCTGGCTGTCAAAGCTCACTATATTTGAGGAGGTCACTGTTCCTGCGTACTTGAATGTTGCCCAGGAGCCGCTGTCGCCCAGCGTCCCTTGCGGTACGCATGATTCGACGCCGGCCTTGTTCGTGAGCACGCATACATAGATGACGGCTCCGCTCTTGTAGGTTGCGTGATTGAAGGTGAAACTGTAGGTGCCGTTCGCGTAGACCATGTCTTTCATCGCGAGGACCAGGCCCTTGCCGTTGCCCTCAGAAAGGAAGAGGCGGCAGAATGCGAGCGCGGTGGGCGACGCATAGGATACCGTCACATTGCCGGCGCTCATGGCCGAGACGACGAGGTTCCCCTTCGCTCCGGCGAGGGTAATGGTACCGCTGACCGGATCTACCGGGTCAACGGGATCTACCGGGTCGACTACCTCATCTGTTTTTCCGTATATCGCCGTAGCCCAGGTAGCGGTATTCGAGAGGGTTCCCTGCGGCACGCAGCTTTCCACTCCGCCCTTGTTCTGCAGTACGGTGAGGTATATTTTCGCCCCGGCAGTAAAAGAAGCATTCGCGAAGGAGTAGCTGTAGCTTCCCGCGGACCAGGTCATGTCCTGCGAGGCGAGAACCAGACCCGTGCCGTTGCCCTGCGAAACGAAGAGACGGCAGAAATTCATCTGGGTGGCCGACGCATAGGTCACGGTCAGATTTCCCCCGGTCATCCCTGAAAGAACCAGCGATCCGTTGACGCCGGGAACGGTATACGAGACGGCCTTTGCGGCGGTCAGCCCGGTATCCTTCGCTTGCGAGGCGGTCGGCATCTCTACCGTATTCATCTTACATGCGCCTGAGAGCAGTACGGCGGCAAGAATCATCCCGATCAGTTTTTTCATTCCTCTCTCCTGTTATATTGAAAAATTTTTGTCAGATTGAGCGAATCTCATTGTCCGCCCATATCCCTAATCCCGTAAGGGTTGAAAATTTCATTAAGGAGTGTTTTTTTCGGATATGAACGGGATGCGGATAAAGGCATTGATTTACCATTTTGTTTGTGATACCGGTTGAAATGGTTTATACTTCACAATATGAAGCCCTGCACGCAAATGACTCTGTTTTCCTTTCTCGCCTGCCTCGACTGTTTCGAAACCGACATGGGCAAGCTGGAACAAAAACTCTCCGAATGTCTGTTGTCTGTCAAAAAAGAAATGGCTTTTACCGATATCGCGTGGGGCCCGGTTGCGTTCAAGAAAGGTCTTGAAACGCAGTCTGAAAGCCTTGTATATGCCGTAAAGAACACTGTTTCCCGGACCTTGCCGGGAAGTCATGTTCCCGTCGGCTCGGCGCCCGCTGATCCAGTACCGGAGTATACGATTGCCATCAGGGGCACCAATCCATGCTCGATTTTTAGCTGGATATTCCAGGACCTGAACGTGGGGCGTCTCGTGCCCTGGTCGAGGCAGTCTCCCTCGACAAAGGGCAGGAAGGCACGTATATCAAAGGCGACGGATACATCCCTTGCAATTCACAAAAAACTTGAATCAGGCGGGAAGACAGTGCTCTCATGGCTGCTCGAGATCGCGGATGCAGCCCCGGGGCACAAGATCACGGTGAACGTAACCGGACACAGCCTCGGCGGATGCATGTGCACGGCTTTCGCAACGTATCTTCATGACGAGATTAGCGCGCTGAAACCGGAATACACGGTAGATATCAGGGTGTATGCCCTTGCCGGCCCAACTGCCGGGGACGAGGTTTTCGCGCAGTATGCCGAGAGCATCTTCGGGGAGAGCTTGAACCGCTATACAAACCGCTATGATATCGCGACCCATGTATGGTCGGAGGCGGACATGAACAATTTCCTTCCGGCAATATACAGCCCACGGATAGAGTTGAAGGCGCTCGAGAAAGACGCGCTGAACTATTTCTGCAAGAAAGTGAAAAATCTTGGCTATACACAGCCCGGTGCGCATATAGATATCCCCTCCATCGTGTTTGACGTCATCCCTTTCAGGGATTACCTCATGCAGGCCGTATACCAGCACGTGATTCCCTATTTCGAATCAGCCCTGAAGGATTCACCGAGAAAAGTCATTGATATCATTTTTGAAATCCTTAAAAACCTTTTTTCCTCGGGCCTGATGTACGATAGTAAAGGGAACGCCATGACGGCGAAGGACGAAGACAGAAGACTGATGGTTGAGGCAATTGAAACTTTGGCGGAGCGAAATTGAATGCTCGGGATTAACTGAAAACGGACAGCGGCAGTAAAGCCGGCGGTGTCTTTTCCATACTTACCGGTTTTTCGGCATCTTCGCCCTCTACCCCGATCCTGAATTTTATATAGCGAAAGAGAACGTCGGGTATGAGGGCAATGCAAATATTTTCGATATGAACGTGCAGTAGGCAGAAAGAAAATAGATGGATCGCTGCTTCGGTGCGAAAGGGGAATTTCAGATGAGAAAGGAAATATTTTTTTCGCTCTTTGCGCTGTCGGCGGCAACTGCGTCGGCGGCAACTCTGCCGGCTGAAGAAATATTTCCTGTTGAATTCATTTCAATTACCGCACACACCGTGATTCACAGGTCTTATGCAATGATATCCGGCAATAAAACAGCCTCCAACGGTTTGATACTTCTGACAGACAGGTCTGCGGTGATCATCGATACGGCCTGGAACGATGAAGAAACAAATCAAATAATAGAATACGTTCACGTAAAGTTAAAAAAGGAGGTTTCCGCATGCATCATCACTCATTTTCATCAGGACCGCGCGGGAGGAATCGGGACAATGGCAAAACGCAGTATCCCGGTCTATATGACGGATCAAACGCATCGTCTGCTCGAGCCCAACAGTCAAAAATATCCGTATGAAAGAAGCATAAACGGGTTGCTCCGTTTTGACGGCATTACCCCGGATCTCGAATATTTTGGGCCGGCCCATTCCCCGGACAATATCATCGTGTACGACGAGCGGGATAAGGTATTTTTCGGGGGCTGCCTGATAAAATCGATGGATTCACAAAGCATCGGTAATACGGCGGACGCCGATCTGCGTTCCTGGCCGAAAGTTCTGAAACGGATAAGGGGAAAATATCCGGACGCGCGAATAATAATACCCGGACACGGAGATGCCGGTGATTTGACTCTGCTGGATCATACTCTGCGGTTGCTGGAGTAGAAAGCTGACAAGGTGAATTTCATTGCAGTTGCTGCAATGCGAGAATAAAAGAGTATAGGAGTTCGAAATGAAAAAGGGTTTGCTTGCAGGTATTGTAGTAATCTGTTTTGGATTAATTTCGTGCGCAACGATGGGTTCCGCTAATACGGATAATTCCTTGTTGCTTCTGGTTAATGAAAATGAAACAATGGAAAGAGGCAATGCCTTCGGCTATTATCAATTTAAGGGAGAAAATGTAACTCTGAAGATTGATGTTATGCAAAAATACCAGCAAATTAATTACTATAAACCCGGGGTGTATGCCATAAAGAATTTTGAGTGCATATATATCAAGGATGATTCAATAGCGAATACTTCATCCTGCCCGATTAAATTCGAGCTGCAAAAGGATACAGTTTTTGTGTTTCCCTATAAAACGGTAACAACAATGACCGCAAAAGGACAAAGTATAAGACTATTACCCTTGACCGAAGCTGACAAGAAAAAATGCGAGGATTTTATCAAGACTCAAAAAAGATATACTGGCCTGGCGGTGAAATTCTAGGAATCAAAGGCAGAATCAAATTATCCAGCCGATTCTGCCTGGCTCCCCTTGAGCCTTGCCTGTGGCCGTTATCAGCCGATCGCATCGAACCCTTTGTCAACTCCGCCATTCGCGAAGAAAAGGTTGGTCAGGCCGATTAAGGGATTGCCGTTTCCGAACATCAGTCCCCATCCGAGTATCCAGAAGGATATCGAGGCGATGGCGAAAACGATGAAGTTTTTAGCAAGGATGTTTACGGTGTTTTTACTCCGGCAGAGACCGGATTCTACCATCGCGAATCCCAGGTTCATGAAAAATACCAGGAATGCCGCAAAGAGTACCCATACGGTATCCAATCCTACAAGGAGCTTGCTGAGCGTTTGCGCAGTCTTGCCTACTTCCATAGGAACCTCCGATTAAGTGATCCTACGTCTTTGCAGTTAACGCTCTCGTACTATGTCGGAAACGTTAAATAAAATGTAGGGGATCAAAACACATATGTCAACCCGTATTTCACGCATTAGTGTATTTTTATACATAAAAAGAGTATATTTATGTCAAGAATCGGTTGGTTGGAACGATCACCTCGTATTATTACTGCAGGGTAACAAATTTCCTGTTTCATTCTCTTCGTCCCGGAGTGAAAATCCTGGATCTTGGATCATGGATTTCACTTTCGGACGTTGTCCCAAATGTGATTATTTTACCTAACAGGCCCTGATCAATATATCGATTCTTTTGCGAATAATGCATATACTCCAAAATAATGATAGCCATTCAGACCATACAGACTCTGGACGTGTACTTTTTCGCGTTTTTTGTTCTTATATTGATCAGCACAAAAGCATTGAACAGTCCAAACGGAAAGATTCCTCAGTCCCGCTCTTTTTCAATTCTTATCCTATTGAATTTCATGATTATCATTGCGGACAGCGTTACCGTTCTTTTTGACGGACACAGCGGTCCAGTGATCCGCTTTCTCATGCTGACCGCCTCGGTTTTCGGATACTGCCTGCAGGTTCTGATCTGCCTATTCTGGTACTGGTATGCCCGCACGGTGGTATTCCCCGATCGAAAGCTGCTTGAGCGTAGGGCAATTATTCAGGGATTCCCTGCAGCGGCGTGCGTGCTCATTGCCGCCGCAAGCTATGGAACGGGATGGATATTCCGCCTTGATGCGCAAAACGTCTATCACAGGGGCCCTTTATTCGCCGTGATCCCGGCGGTAAGTTTTCTGTACCTGCTTTTCGGGTATATTCTGATTATCCGGAACAGGAAGGCTCTCGAAAAGCGCCATTTTCTCGCGCTCATAAGTTTTGCCCTTCCGCCTTTGATTGCCGGGATTATCCAGACCCTTCTCTACGGCGTGAACCTTCTCTGGCCGTCCATGACGTTCTCCCTCCTGATAATCTACCTTTCGATACAGAATGAACTGCTGCTGCTCGACGATCTTACCGGCATCAATAACCGCAGGAGTTTTGATTATGCGCTCAGACGCAGGATAGCTCATGCCGGTAATACTACGCCTTTCGCGGTCATGCTCATCGATATCGAAAATTTCAGATCCATAAACGACAGGTACGGGCATGTAGAATGCGACGAAGTGCTCAAGTCTTTCGCCGGGATTCTCGGAGCCTGTTTTCGTGACAACGGCTTTGTCGCCCGATACGGCGGCGACGAGTTTGCGGTGATCATCGAGATACGGCAGCTGAGGGAACTCAACGAGCTCAGGGACGCGCTGCAGGCGCGTATCGATGAATGGAACAGGAAGAGCGGAAAACCCTGGCGCCTTTCGATCAGCCTGGGCTACGCACCCTATATACCGTCGGAAAACCTGAGCCAGGATAATTTTATCGTGCATGTCGACAGGCTTCTCTGCCTTGACAAAATAATCTCGGTTGATCACCGGTTTTGGGGTCAGCGGCGGCCTTGAAAAAAAGCACGGGCCTTTCTTGAGCGAATCCGGGAGAAAACCGATTCGCCCCCGCAAAGGTCCGTGCTTAAATTTTTTTCCAGTCTTTTTTTCTATTGTGGCCGCGAGGTATATACAGTGTTACCCCAGGGCAGGACATAGAGATCCGTGCCCTGCGCGGTGTAAAGTCGGTTCCCGCCGTCCCCGTCACCGCGTCTCGGTAGGTGCCCGGGGGAAGACCGGTAAAGCTGAAGTTCACGGTCGAGTCCTTCGCGAGACCGACGGCCACGACCTGTCCGTTACAGGTTCGCGTATAGCCGACTCCGCTGCCGGAGGACGGATTGCCGGCCCATGACCATGTACCCTTCTGCAGTGCGGGAACGGCCTTTCGGACGGCGTTCATCTTTTTTATATGGTGATAGAGCTTGTTGCCTGAGGGGTTTGCGACTTCCTTTCCGTAGAAAGCCCGTCCCGTCGTACCGGGCCGCGACCGTTACCCCGCCGAGTCAGCCGCCTTCCTCGAAGACGTCGTGAAAGGTCGCCTCGGCGTAAAAATCGAGGACCGCAAGATTTGAATTTTCCGCGGCGTTCACCGCGCCCTTCCAGGTGTACCAGTGCGGATTGATCTCCTCGAAGGAATGAAGCTCGTGCTTTTTCTGGGCCACCTCGCCGAAGATAAAGAGGTTCGGCTTGTACTAACGTCGACGCCCATATCGATATATCGCTTGTAGGCGCTGGTAAGGTACTCGCGAACTACGGCCGACTTCGTGTTCAGGTCGGGGCTATCGTCCTCGAGGGCCCGTTCGTACAGGTTGACGGTGTCAGCCCAGCTCTTTGTCGGATCGGTGTTGTATTTGAGCTCGGCGATGCACTTGATGCCGTAGCGGCCGGAATGGTTAAGCACGCATGGTCGCCCTCGTGTAGTCTCCCTGCATCGCGCCTTTTTTCCCGCGGCACATTCCCGCAATTACCGAAATCCGAACGCCTTCCTCGTTAATCGCCGGAATCAGGGGAGCGATGAGGTCCCGGTATTTCGGCATTTCCTGTAACCCGAACAAGGTGTACCCCGGCCCCGTCGATTGACGGTGATCCGGCGAATTAACGTTTTCCTAACGCGATCACGAACATTTCTCACGATTTCCTAATTCCTGAATTCAGGATTGATCGGAATACTGTATATATGACCACACACATACATCATTCCTTGCCATTCAAGCTTTCTCCCGTGCAGATTATGGTCGGGGGGTTTTTTCTTTTTACTCTTTTTTCCGCATGCCTTATCACGCTGCCTTCCTTGACGGCCAGACGCACTATTTTGTGGATTCTCTTTTTATGGCCTTTTCCGCTATCAGTACCACGGGTCTTGGTGTTGTCGATATTTCTTCAACCTATTCGCTTTTCGGGCAGATCGTGATGCTCGTGACGATCCAGATCGGGGGAATCGGGTATATCGGATTGATCATTATTGCCATGGGCGCATTCGGCAGAGGCTCCCCCTTTTATGTCGCCAGCGTTGCGGGTGAGGCCATGGCCGGCTATGAAACGCGGAACCTCATCCGTTTTTCGATCCTGGTGGTAACCGTGACTGTCCTGCTCGAGCTTGCGGGAGCGGCTCTGCTCTTCATCCCCTTCATGGAAACGATGAGCGATGCAAAGGCGTTTTATTTTGCGCTGTTTCATTCCGTAAACGCGTTCTGTACCGCGGGATTTTCTACTTTCCCCGACAGTTTGACAAGGTATGCATTCAATCCGGTCGTAAACATTGTCATCAATGTATTGTCTTACATCGGTGCGATCGGTTTTATCGTGATTTATGATCT
>JAYVSC010000148.1:0-21346 GCA_043775705.1 Spirochaetales bacterium
TTTGCGCCGAATTTGAGCGAATCGAACACATATTCATCGTCGTCATACGTAGTCAGCATTATCACCGGCAGCTTCCTGTTCTTTTCCTTAATCCGCTTGAGGCATTCGATGCCGTCGATGTCCGGCATCCGTATGTCGAGCAGCACCACATCGGGCTTTGCCGAGTCTATCAGCTCGAGCGCCTGTCGCCCATCCGCCGCCGTCGCGACGACTGTTATGCCTGCGTCCTCAAGAAGAATCTTCAGGCTGTCCCTGATCAATTCCTGGTCGTCCGCGAGTAATACCTTAATCATTCTGGCTGCTCCTCGTAAGCGGGATGGAAACGTGCAGGACAAAGCCCTTCCCCGCCGCGGTGATCACCTGCACTGTCCCCATAAAATACTCGACCCGCTGCCGGATATTGGTCAGGCCAAAACCCTCGAATAGAGAATCTGACCCTTTCCCGTTGTCGCATATCGAGATGCAAAGGTTCACACCGTCAAAGCCGATCCGTACCTCGATCTCAGTCGCCCCGCCGTGACTTATCGCGTTCGTGAGGCTTTCCTGAACGATGCGGTACACGAGTTCTTCCTGCACGGCAGCCAGGGACGGTATTTCGTCCTCGAGGATGAGGAAGCTCCGGCATGGCGTGCATTCGTTCATCTGCTTTACAAGGGAATTGAGGGCTGGCAGAAGCGAGTATCGCTGCAGGGCGTCCGGGCGCAGTTCCTTCAGCGAGTACCGGACATCCTGGGAACCCTTCTGCGCGAGTCGGTATACCTTCTCTACCTGGACGAAGACTTCCCCGATCTGATCCTTCGTGAAGCACAGGCAGGCCTTGAGTCCGAGCTCGATGCCGGTCAGGGTATGGCCGATAGTATCGTGGATCTCGCGGGCGAGCCGGTTCCGCTCCTTGAGCTTTGCCATGTCCTCGCTTTTCCGCGCGTATTCCTCGAGCTGAATATTCGCCAAACGGAGTTTTTCGAGGCTCTTGTTGAGCTGCTCGTTCAGATCCTGAATTCGTTTGCGCTCGGCGATCTGCATCTGTATGTCGAGAACCATGTAAAATATAAAGAGAACCTCGTTCAAGGAATAGAGCACGTTCCGGAAAACGACCATTCTCAGTTTTTCAGGCGCTGAATAGTATTCGATGAAGGTATTGATGGACACAAGCTTGACCGAGGCCGAGATAAAATCCTGGTCAAGCACGATGAAGAGAATGAGCACGATACAGAGACTGATGATCTTTTCGATCTTGCCGTTCACGAAGGTTATCGCGTGCATGGCCGGAATCATGAGAAGGCCTTTATTGCTCATGTTCAGGTGGTACATGATGCCGACGCAGAGGGCAATATCGACGAAAAACAGAAGGAAGTGCAGGGCATTATTTTTTTTCTTTCCGATCAGGTTCCGGGAAAATCCCAAAACTATCAGTGCAAGAAAGCATCCCAGGGAGACAACCTTCACGCGTTCAGGATTAATGGGAATATACTGCAGGCGTTCGAGGAAGATTCGCGCGTCGTAGCGGGCGCATATCAGGTTGGTCGCATTGCTGATGAGAAGGGACAGATACGCAATCGTGATCAGGTTGACGAGGTACATCAGGATTCTGACGGTTTGAATTCCTTGTCCGCTGAGAATCTTGCTTTTTTCCGAAATCCAGTGGTACAGCATGGGGCTGTCTGAAAGTATACGGGCTTAACACAGGTTTCACAATGGTAATCTCGCGTATTATGACAAATGTCACCCGGCCAACGGCTGTCTGGCCATATCTCCCCGCACATTTAGATTGACAGAAGGGGCGCGGCGGGTTTACTTTTGCACTACATGGATAAAAAAACCGATGCGTGCCCCTTTTGCGAATCGAGTGAATATAACAAACACTACCGGATTTTGTCCCGCATCGGGGACAAGAGCGTTTCCTATTTCCGATGCCGGAAATGCCGCTCGATAATGCAGTATCCTCATCCGGATGAAAGCACCCTTACCCATTATTACAACAACTACATCGAAATCAAAACGCGGATGAATCCGGGCTATCTCGAGCAGACTGCCTATCGGCTGCTCGTCGCTGAACGCGATGCATCCTTCCGGGATATCGGATTTTCAAAAAGGATAATCCCGGATTCGGTGAATATAGAGCTGGGCTGCGCGAACGGGCACTTTCTGCGATACCTGAACGAAAACGGCAGCAGAACTACCATCGGCATTGACCGGTCGAAAGCACTTCTCGACATGATCAAGCTGGATAACGTTACCCTGATTCACGGCACCCTGAACGCAATTCCCGACACCTCCGGCGACAATATTTTCCTGTTCAATGTGCTTGAGCATATTCCCGGCACTTCGGAAGTTCTGAGGGAAATAGTCAGAATAAGCAAACCTGATTCGAAAATCCTGATCGAAATACCCCTGACCGGGTTTATCCAGAACCGGTTCGGCAGTAAATGGCGGTTTTTAATGCCGGACGAACACCTGAATATCCCCTCCCGCAAGGGTCTGAAAATTCTCCTTAAAAAGCATAACCTGAAAATTACCTCCCAAACACGTTTCGGAAGCGGCATTACCGCAGGAACGGTACCCCGCCCCGTGAAGGTTCTATGCGATTTTCTCGCCAAGGGCCTCAGGATAGGGGACCGCGGCGTCTTTCTTGTGGAGCGGATCAGGGGGAAACGATGAGTTTCAAAGAAGTATTGCCCTCGGTCAATCCGCCGCTCGGTCTTGAGCCGTCTTCGGTGCCGCAGCTGGTCTCGTTCGGCTTCGATGACAACGGCTATCCCGACGGCATCCGCTTTGTGCTCGATACCTTCAACTCCCGGCGCAATTTCGACTCTTCCCCGGTTCTCGTGACTTTTTTCATGAAAGGGGACAACGCGGCGGGCAAAGACTCACATTCAAACGCGCAGATACAAAATTCCTGGAAGGAAGCCATAGCAAACGGTAACGAGATTGCCGTTCACACCTTCAGCCATCCCCGCGGAGAAGGCATCGACTGGACTGCGGAAATCGAAAAATGCATCGAAACTCTGGAGGGTATCGGCGCCGAACGGAAAGAGCTCACCGGTTTCCGCACCCCTTATCTCGAATACAGCGATACAGCCTTTGCCGCCGTGCGCAGGGCCGGCCTCAAGTACGACTGCTCTATTGTAGAAGGATGGCAAAATGAGCAGGACGGCACAAACTGCCTGTGGCCCTATACCCTCGGCGGCGGCAGCCCTGCCGATCCGGAAATCCCATCTTATCCGGGTTTGTGGGAGCTGCCCCTGTACACCCTGATAGTTCCTCCCGATGAGCTTTGCCCCGAATACGGCTGCCCGGCAGGGTTTCGCGGGAGGATGAAGGACGCGCAGCCCTTTTTTGACGAAACGACGGGGAAAATAGCCGGTCTTGACTGGAATATATGGTACGGGTTTTTCATGTCAAAGGAAGATGCCCTTGCGATCCTGAAATACAGCTTTGACCTGCATTACCGGGGAAACCGCAGCCCGTTCCTCTTCGGGGTACACAGCGATATCTACTCGAATTCCTACGATATCCGCGACTTGGAAGGCGATGAGCCCCCGCGCATCAAGGCAAACGCCTCTGAACGCAGGGAAACCCTCGCAGAATTTCTCGACTATGTGCTTGAAAGTCGGGCCGCACGGGTCACAAGCATGAAAAATGTGCTCACTTGGATGGAAAATCCCGTCCGTCTCTGAACCGATGGTTCTCCAACACATCCGTTTTCCCCAAGCAGAAAAAATTGTAAATTAGGACAGTAAATACTATACTTACCTGTATGAACTCCTCCCCGGATATAAACCAATTTTGGACAGACAGCCTGCTCCAGACGATGATACACGCGGACAGAAGCGGCGCCGCCGCCCTTATTGAGGAAGCCTTTACCGCAGGATTCACTCCCGATTCTGTCATTCTGCAGATCCTCGATCCCGCCTTGTTCCGGCTCGGACAGCTCTGGGGCGAAGAATCCGTCTCCCTCGCGCAAACCTTTGTCGCGGCCAAGATTGCCGAAGACGTGCTTCTTCTGTGCATGCCGAAAGAGGGAAGCGCAAAAGAGATGACTATACTGGGCATAGCCGTCATCGGAAATATTGAGGATGATTTTCACAGCCTCGGCCGGCGCATCGTGGGTTCCTTTTTGCGGGCAAACGGGTGGACTGTATACGATTTGGGAAACGACGTAAGCGCCGAACAGTTTGTGGAAAAGGCGGTCGAAGTTGGTGCCTCGGTAATCGGCGCATCGGCAATGATGCAGACGACAGCCCTGAATATCCGCAAGCTCCGCAGCCTGATTGACGGCCGCGGCTTGGCAGGACGCATCAAGATCGCGGTGGGAGGGGCGGTATTCAACTGGAGGCCCGAACTCGTCGCGGAAGTCGGCGGTGACGGTTCGACACGGAATGCCACCGGAGCGAGCGAGCTCTTTCTGCGCCTTCAGGCAATGACCGCCCGGGAAAAAAAATAATGAACTCATATCAAAGGGTGATGAATACCATGCAGGCCCTTCCCTCGGATCGGGTTCCCGTTTTTGCCGTCCTCGGGGCCTACGGAGGAAAACTGACCCATACGGATTTGCACACTCTCTACGGAGATGCGGACAAGTACGTCGCAGGCCAGGTCGCGGTGCAAAACGAATTCGGTCTTGATATGATAATGACTCCCTTCGATTACAGCGCGATCGCCGAGGCTTTCGGCGGAGAAAGCGCCTATTTTGCGGATCAGGCGCCGAACATGAAGCGCCCCGCCGCCTCTACGGCGGAGGAAGCGCTGGCACTTAAGATCCCCCTGCCCGGCCGCACCGCGCGGCTGCCGGTTATCCTCGATTCGGCGCGAAAGCTGAAGGAAATATACAAGGATGAAGTGCCTCTGTTCGCGCCGATACCGGGACCGTGCGCAATGGCGGTAATGATGATGGGCCTCGAGGCTTGGATGGACACGATCCTGTTCGATTATCCGAGCGCATTGAGGCTCCTCGAGCATTCCGGTATCTTTTTCGAATCCTGGGCCAATGCACTGCTCGATGCGGGCGCTGCCGGCCTTGTCGTTACCGAATCTATGGCTTCCTCCGAAATTTCCACAAGAAGCCTGTTTGCCGAAAAGATGATTCCGCATATAAAAACCGTCTTTGCCCAAGTCCATGGTCCGATCGTGTTTCACCACGGGGGCGGCCGTATTCAGCACGTTCTGGACCTGCTGCCCAGTTTACCGAACGTCGTCGGAGCGGTCATCGGCTCGAAGGACAACCTGACTGAAGCGAGAAAAAGAGTCGGCTCAAAACTGCTGCTCATCGGAAACCTCGACAATCTCAGTTTTCCCAAAACGGACGCGGCAGCCATCTTTGACAAGAGCACTGCCTGTCTTGAGGAAGCCGCACCGGGAGGACCCTTTATCCTCGCGAATTCCGCGGCAGACATTCCGCTGTCGTCTCATCCCGACACCATTCATGCGATGAGGGAAGCAAGCATTTCCCGGTCCCTGGGGAAGATTAAATGATTAAAGCAAGACCTGCCCTTTACCTGAGCTGCGGAGTGCTCCGCGCCGAACTGGACGAACTGCAAAAACGCGGCAAAATTGAGGGGGACCTATTGTACCTTGATTCCATGCTGCACATGAAGCCGGTAGCCCTTGAAAAAATTCTGGTCACTGAAATGGAAAAACACTCAAGTGAAATAATGCCAATAGTTCTCGTATACGGTGACTGCTGTTCCCATATGCTTGACCTGGTCAGGAAATACAAGGCGGGCAGGGTCAATGCGATTAACTGTGCCCAAATGCTCACGGGGAAGGAAAGGTATCGCGAACTGATGCACGCGGAAGCGTTCATCCTTCTTCCGGAATGGGCCGTGCGATGGAAGGATATCATGAAAACGGAGCTTGGCCTTTCCCCTGAAATCGCGCGGGAATTAATGGGCGAAAACCGGAACGAACTCGTATACCTTGACACCGGTCTCTCGGAAGTACCTGAAAAAGAGCTTGCCGAATGCGCCGAG
This sequence comes from Spirochaetales bacterium, assembly GCA_043775705.1. Lineage (GTDB taxonomy): Bacteria > Spirochaetota > Spirochaetia > Treponematales > Treponemataceae > Teretinema. The sequence goes on from JAYVSC010000148.1 coordinate 5,970, forward strand.
TTTACCGGACTGCCCTGGAGGGCGGAGAAGGCAGGCCTGGACAATCTGCTCCTGCTCCTCGCCGAGGCAAGGGACGCGCTGTCATGATACACAGGGAACAGGCCAGGCTGGCCACCACGGCGGAACAATTCATGGCTATAGAGGTTTTTACCGAGCTTTTGGCGTCTACCGATCCCGCGCTCGTGGGCAAAAACCTGACCGAACAGCTTCGGGAGGTTACCGGGGCACGTACGGTTCTGCTGGTCAAACACCCCGAACGAACGGAGGAGCACACCCTTATTCATGCATCCCCCGAACGCAGGGAAAAACTCTTTTCCCCCGATGAGCTCGAACTATTATGCCCGGGCGGTTATCCGGGAATTCTGCCGCGCATGACCCTTGAGTTCCCCGATGAAAATCCCCTGAAAAAACTCCTTCAGGAAAAAGGAATTACCTCACTTTTACTTTTTCCCCTCAGCGAAAAAAACGAGCTGATCGCGACGCTCTTTCTCTTTGATTTACCGGGAATGGAGCGGATAGACGAAACAGTCGCGATAGTGACCCGCCTCTCGCCCATGATCGCTCTCTCGCTCAAAAACTCCCTCTCCCATGAACGCATTGAAAAACAGGCAGCCGAGCTCGGCCTGCTGACGGGGAAACTCGAGCAGCGCGTCGCCGAGCGGACCGCACAGCTGGAAGAGGCGAACGCGAAACTGAACAAATCCCTCCGCGAAAAGGAAACCCTGCTCCGGGAACTGTATCACCGGACCAAGAACACCCTGCAGATCATCAGCGGAATTCTGAAACTGCAGGCCGCCCAAATCACCAAAAATCCCGAAGTGGAGCAATTAGTCGAGATCACGGACAACAGAATCCAGGCGATATCCCTCGTGCACCAGATGCTCTATACCTCGAATGACTTATCCCGCATCTCGATACGCGAATACATCCGGAATCTGACCGCACTGATACTTCAAGGCCACGGTATCGAACAGGACAGAATATCCCTCAGTCTCGAAATTGCGGAACATGATTTTCTGCTCGACACCGCGATTCCCCTGGGACTGACGCTGACCGAGCTCATGACCAATTCATACAAGTATGCGTTTCCCGACAACCGCAAAGGAAAAATCACGATCTCGCTTTATGTCGACACGGATCAGAACGCCACGATAACCTACAGCGACGACGGCATCGGCGTGGCAGAGAATTTTGACTTTGCCTCGCAGCCCTCGCTCGGCCTGCAGCTGATTTTCAACATCGTCACAGAGCAGCTGCAGGGAACGGTAAACTTTGTCAACAAGAACGGACTAACCTGTATATTGACGATTCCGAAAACGGAATACTCGACAAGGATATAAAAATGAATAAACCGGTGAGAATACTTTTAGTCGAAGACGAAATAATAACCGCCATGCAGATGAAGGCGGAATTACAGAAGAGCGGTTTTACTGTGTTAGGCTATGTCGCCACGGGGGAAAAAGCCCTTGCATTCGCCTGCGAAGAAAGACCGGACCTGATCCTGATGGATATCAACCTTGCAGGAAAGATCGACGGAATAGATGCCGCTGTCTCGATACAGGCAGTATACCCCGTACCGGTCATATTCATGACCGGGTACGAGGACTCAAGCATGCGTGAAAGGGCCGAAAAAACGCATCCCCTGCAATTTCTGGTCAAGCCGGTGCTGATGCCTTCTCTTGTGTCGATTATCGGGACTTATTTCAATACCACCACAGAATAGCGCCGCGGTACTGTCTGATTTCCTTTTCCAGAACCTCAAAGGTGCCGGCTCCGTACGTAATGATATTCGGCGCAATATCCGCGCACAGTTTCGTCACCGCAGTCCAGTCAGGCGGCACTGCGGTGAAGCTGAATTCCACAAAATCGATGCCCGCACCCGTTAATTTTATATTTGCCTGGGCATCGATGGCCTTCAGGGCTTTCACTATGGAAGAAGTCGCTACCTTGTCGTCCTTGCCCCGGGTTTGCAGGGCTGTGACCAGTTCAAACGGGCTTATCGCGCCTATAACGGCGATTTTGTCCTTTTTGTCCGCATGCCCGTAGTTTTTTTCGATACGGAAGGGCTGCACATTCACATATTCCGCGCGAATCGATTCCATGATGACCGTAACGTCAGCAGGATCGACCTCGATGACAATACCCTTCAGGCCGATCTTGACCCCGGTTGCCCCGCGATAATATTCGTCAAGGGAAAGATAATTTCCCGCACCGTATTTCTTTCCCAATGTCTCGAGGGGATTAATACGTGCCGGCCGGCAGGATACAGCGGCAAGGCTCATTATCAGGCTTGCGGCAAGTAAAAGGAACATAATGGTATATCTTTTGAAACACATGAATTCAGTATAATTCCCCGGTTTCGAAATTGCAAGCCGAAGTCCTTTCAAGGCGCCTACAGAGCCGTCCGCCGGATTATGTCCAGTTCTTCGGCGGTGAAAAGGCCAGTCGAATGGAGAGACAAAAATTCTTCGGAAACGCTGCTGTCAAAGACCATCAGGTCATCGGTATTGATGGTGACCGCGATCCCGGCGTCGAAAAGCTGACGCACGGGATGGCGGGCCACGGATTCGGCGCACCCGAGGCGGACATTGCTCGAAGGACACACATTAAGCACTGTCCCCCTTTTCGCAAGATATTCCATAACGGAAGGATCGGCTGCCGCGGCTATCCCGTGCTGGACGGAATCGAGGCGGAGGATGTCCACTGACTTGCGGACCCAGTCGGCGTTTTTCAATTCCCCGGCATGGGCCTTTTTGTAAATACCCTTCTCCTCGGCAAGCCGGTAAAAGGGAACGTACTCGGAAAGCCCCCCGACACGCTCGTCGCCGTAGAGGTCGATGGAACGGAAAAATCCCGTCGCAAGGGAAGCGGGAATGTTTTTGTCAAGCAGTTCAAGGGGAACGCCCCGGGCCATCCCCAGCTCGGGGCGGATTTCTATGGCTGCACCGCCCTCTTCGGATTTGACCTTGTCGAACACCTGTTGAAAGTCCGCGACCATAGCCTGCGTGTCCCCGCCATAAAAATTGAGGAAGGTAGAGTCAAGGCTTGTCTCCAGAATAGTTACCCCGTCAGAAATCGCCTCGCGGACAGTCTCTGCCAGGAAGAAGCGGATAAAAACGAGAAGTTCCTTTACCGGAAGGTTCAGGTAGGGATAGGCGATATCCTCCAAGATATATTTATCAAAATCCTTGAAGTCGGCAAACACGACGGGAGGATCAGGCAGCGCCTCGCGGCTCCAAATCTTGTAGGTCGAAAGCCGCCCGCCGAGGCAACCGTGGCTGTGCAGGTCGGCTTTGGGAACCTTCCGTAGAGCCTGCATATCAGCGTTTTCAAGAGCCTCGCAAAACAGGACACTGTCGGTTTTTTTCATTATATCTTCCTTCACGCCAGGCGCGCGCAGTTTTTTCCGTCAGCCTTCGCCTGATACATGGCCTGGTCAACACGCTTGACCACGTCGGAGGGATCGCTGTCCTTTTTGGAGAACCAGCTGACGCCGATCGACACGCTCACATGTATGACCATTTCTCCGTCCCTCGTGATGCAGAGTGAATTGAACGGATCCTGATTATCGCAGGCGAGGAAAGCGCAGCTTTCAAGGTCGAACTTGCACGTCGGTGGGGCATCCGTATGTCCGATCACCATGGGGGTCAGCGCGATTGTCTTGTTCAGTTTTCCCGCCAGGGCCAGTGCGCTGACGCGGTCGACTCCATAGCACAAAAGCAGAAATTCTTCCCCGCCCCAGCGGAAAAGCCTGTCTGTGTTGCGCAGATTCTGGAATATCTGATCGACGATGGCCTTGAGTACCTTGTCCCCGGCGTCATGCCCGTAGGTATCGTTGACCTTCTTGAAATTATCTATATCAAACGAAAGAAACGCGGGATTTTCCAAACCCCTGTGATAGCGCTTGAAGGCTTCATTCAGGTATACCTCGCCCATGCGCCTGTTCAGGGCGCCGGTAAGGTGATCGGTGTTCGATTCCTCCCGTATGCTGTGCCTCGCGCGCTGCAGGTACCATTTTTCCATGCGCGACAGGACAAGAATCCCCGCAAAAAAAAGAACGCATAAAAGAACCGAGGCTATTAAAATGAGGCGCGTGGTCAGCAAGTGGCTGGCATTCTGCACCTCATCGATGTACACCCGCACATCCTCGAGATACATGCCCATGGCGATTATCCAGTTGTAATCCTTATAGAGCGTCGCGTAGGAAAGTTTCTCGGCGATTTCCAAGCTGTTTTTCCGCTGAAAAAAATAGGTGTAGTAAATTTCCCCCGATGTTCGCACGCCCTCAAGTTCAGTAAGGTAAGGTGTATTCCCCTTGATGTCTTTTGTATTCGTCGACAGGAGGCTGCCTTCGGTCTCGACCAGATTGGGGTGGATGAGGCGGACGGCATAGTTGTCTCCTCCCTCCCAGTTCCGTACCTCGTTCACCCAGATGTACCCGTCATCCACGAACACCTGTGAATGGATGATGAAGGCGACGCTCTTTTTGGTTTCGCTGTCCACCCATTCCTCGTTGATGCCGAGACGCAGACGGTAGTTTCCAAAGCGCAGGTCGCTCGAATACTCCGTTTTTCCTTTTGCGCCGGTTTTGAACAAAACGGACCGGCTGTCCTCGAACAGAATATTCAGGCTCTCGCTGTATGCCTTGCGGCGGAGAAGCTCAAGGCCTGATTCGGCTATGTCCCGGCCTTCCGATTTATAAAGCTGTTTCAAATCGCTTCCGATCTCTTCGATATGCGCTTTTGCGAAATCCCGGTTAAAGGCGCGAAGCCGGTCAATATCGCGGATCAGGTTTTGGACCGTATCCTTCAAAAAAGTCTTTTTAATCGCATAAAGCTGCTGATACGTCTGCCCCGCATGAACCGTTTCTGCGTCTTTTAAGGACCAGAATGACAGTCCTATGCACAAAGAGCAGAGAAGAATCATAAAAATCAGGAGAAAGCGGTAATATTGCCTGCGAATTACATCCATTAACACTCCGATATACCTGCATTATCGGAAAAAAATATCAAAAGGTCTAGTTGACTTCACCCATTGCAAATTTGACACCGTACAGGGCCGGCTTCTATACTATAGGTACGTATGAGCAACACATCCAGGGAAAGACTTACGCAGGCCCAAAACGGCCAAAACTCATATGTCCTTTCGGAAGAGATAGATATTCGCGCGCGCTTTGCCTCAAAACGCAAGGATTCCCTCGCTGATTATTTTAGGCGGATTTTTCAGGAAATGGACGGCGACATCCATAGGCAAGCCCGCCTCGTCGACATCGGTTTACGCTATGAGAATAATATTCCCCTCAATCTTGCCGCCGCCGCAAAAATCCGCTTTCTGCTTGATGAGCACAAAATACTGTTGATACCCGCCCATATCGGCCAGGTTCCCCCGCCGGTAGCCGAGACCATCGCGAAAGCGATCATTTCCATACACGAACACGACCCCCGGCAGTATTTCCTTGAACGCGGCGCCACGCACCCGAATCCCGCCGTACGGCGCATTTGCCTCTCTGCCCTTGCCTATACCCGCTGCATGGCGGGCACCGACAGATATTCGGAACAAACACTCTTAAGCCGCCCTGCGCTGAACTCATCCCGGGCAAAACCCGAAAACAAGCTGATGCAAACCAAAACAGCAAAGCAGCCTAAAATTGAGCTGCAGTCGCAAACCGACCTGTTGGTACAGGCTAAAGCGCTGCCGCAGGCTAAAGCACCGCTGCATGCCAAAGCGTTGCGACATGCGAAAGCGCCGCGTGAAGGCACGCAACCGGTACGTATAACTGAAGACCTCATCAGTCTCATCTCCGGCTATATTATCGATGGGCATGCCCCGGTGCGTCTGAAGTGGGTAAACCGAATCGGAGAAATTCCGGCAAAAGAGGATCCGGAGGATAACTATAAATCCGCATTTATTTCGACCGCGTTGAAGGACCCGGTACAGGCAGTCTGCCTGGCCGCAATTGCCCAGATCGCCTTTCTGCTGCATGATGAGAGCAAACTGGCCATACTTCTTAAAATCATCAATATCAATCCTGATTTGATTTCCTCATCCCGGGCACAGGCAATTATCGACTCGCTCCCCGGCGATATGCAAAAAAAACTGAAGCAGGCTGCAAACCCGGGTACACCCCTTCCCCTTTCCTTCAAAGGCGCTTCCGGGAAAAAAAGATCCGCAGAGGAAGGCTTCCAAAAAACCAGGGATGATCCTGCCCGCATGAAAGAGCAGCCTTCAGCTAAGACCGCTTCCGCAAAGCCTGCGCCTGATGCGGGGACGGAAAAGGAAAATGCAAAACCGGAGCTCTCAGGCAAAAGCGCGGCGCTGTCGATAATCCCCCCCGGAAACAGCAGGACAGCGGAAGCAGGCCGGAAAAATAAAAAAGATGCATCCATCCCCGGCGCAGATAAGGCCGTGATAAAGGAAATTCTTTCCGAACTCGACCTGAGCGCCGAGATGCTTGCGGAGCTCAAGGATGCGCGAAACCCGGTAAATGAAATAATCAGGGAACTTGCCGTACCTCCGGAATTGCCGAAGACCGATAATTATTTCCTTCGCCATACAGCCGTTCTGCACGTCCGGGACATCAAGGAGGAAGCCTTGCGCTATCAGCTCTACCTCGCGGTCCTCAGGAGCGACCCGAAGGATATTGTCCGGGCGATCGTCATTCAGGAAGCGCAGAACCTGAAAATGGAACATGTGCGCGCCCTGCTTGCGCTCGGACTAAAAGACAGCGCGTGGCAAGTCCGCTCCGGCGTTATCGAATACCTGATTCCTCTGCTCCCCGACAGGATAGAGCAAAAAAACATTCTCGGTCTTAGCGTAAACGACCGGGACTATCACATCAGACAAAAGGTCAGCGAAGGCTTGAACAGTCTTTCGCTTATCGTATTATAAAGGAGAAATCAATCATGAAAACACTGATATTGTTCGGGACCAAAACGGGATCCACCGAAAAATGCGCAATGAAAATAAAAGAGTCATTAGCGGCAAAAGACGCAGAGATCCTTGACATACGCAGACTGAGGGCTATAGACCTGGCCCTGTACGAAGTGATTATTATCGGCACGCCTTTGTACATGGGAAATATTCACGGCAGGATCAAAGTGTTCCTGAAGAAGCACCGTAATGCGCTTATGGGCAAAAAACTGCACTTCTTCATTTGCGGAATGGCGCGCGGGGAAGAAGGCGTTGCCATTTTTAAAAAACAGATTCCGGAAGAGCTTTTCAAGCATGCGGCTCAAGTGAGACAGCTGGGATTTGAGGTAAACTATAAAAGAATGAATCCTCTTTTCCGGATGATAATGAAAAAGATTATCGAAAACGAAAAACCGGAAATCGGGCTTGATTATGCGGGGATTGACGCATTTGCCGGGATTGCAGGCAGGTAAGAGAAAGAAATGCAGCAGTCCGCGACTTACGTCTCGGCGTCCTGCAGATTCTTGAATACCCGCTCAAGGGCGGCCTCAAAGCCGAGTATCTCGGACTCGCTGAAGCCCTTGTACCATATCGAGTCAATCTCGCCGGAAACGATTGCCCAGTTTTTCAGTACCTCCCGCGAACCGTCAGTGAGACTGATCAAAGTGACGCGGCGGTCCTCCGGCACAAAGGAACGGGTGAGCATACCGTCCCGTTCAAGCCGGTCGAGCATGGTGGTCAGGGTTGATTTCTCCAGCCCGGTGCGGGAAGACAGTTCGCGTATCGGTATGCCGTCTCCCCTCCAAAGCGCAAAGAGAATCCTACCCTGCGCCGGATTTATTTCCCCTATTCCGTGGTCTTTCAGAAGACGCGAAAAAATTCGGCCGGACAGCTTTCCTATCCTTGATATCAGAGAACCGCCGAGTCGCTTGGGTGGATCAATTTTTGCGCCTTTCATCCTCAATCTTTCCAGAATCCTGCGGCGCGGAGACACTGCTGCATTTCACGGGCCTTGTCAGAAAGAGGAGCGCCGATGGCAGGGGGCGAACACCATTTTGTGAAGAACCATTCCAGATAGTGGTTAAATCCCTGTGCTTTCCAGTCGTCCATCATGTGAATGCGGAGCGAGCGGTCATCATAGGATGTGATCATGCCCTCGAGTTCCTTGTCCCCGGGTTTTTTATATGTTTCGCGGTGGACTACATAGTCGATCGGCAGCCTTCCTTTTTTCATTGCGGGTGGCTCTTTCACAGAGCCGAGCACCACAGTTATAAGCGGAAAGCAGGACCGCTCGGGCAAGCCGAGAGCGCGGTAGACGGCCTCGAGACTGTTCCGGTGCATACCGTTCGTTACGAGAGAATCAATGCCGAGCGACTTGGCCGCAATAACCGCAGTCTGCGACGCAAGAGCCACGTCTACTGAAGACGTAATGAAGCCCTAGACCCACGGTACCCGAAAAGAGAATGCATTTTATCCTGATCCGACAATACGATGATCGAGTAAGCCTGGCGGCCCGAGGCATTCGCGGCCTTGGTGCAGGATTCCAGTATTACCGTCAAGTCTTCCTCGGAAATCTCGCGCTCCAAAAAGCCACCGTGGATCGAAGCCAGCGACGCAATCGTCTTCAATGTTTCATTCATGGTATTCCTCCATCAAGATTTAGTTTATATTCGTATTGTTGTATATAGTACCATAAATATCAAGAGAATTTTTTCTATCGAAAAGATTTTGTACTCAAGCCTGATTGCGATCGACTTTGAGGTATCACCCTGAATCACGCTCTGGGTGATTTCTATCTGCCGGGGCGAAAATCCAAGATCGCTCAATGTCGCCACCTTTGCCGTCTCGCTGAAGCCGGACACAAGGACCGTCAGTTCTTCCGAAATTATCGCTGCGGTGCTCACAAGAGTCTTTATCTGGCCCTCGCGGATACGGTCAGTAATGTTGCTTACGAGAAGGAAGGCATAACCCTCCCCCTCATACTCAAGGCAGCTTGAGGAGATTTCGATCGGGAAAAAGATTCCATTCTTCGCTTTGTGATTTCCTTTAAAAACGAGAGGGGGGCGACGATTTGAGTCCATGCCAGAAAGATGACCATGCAGGCAGGGGCCAAACTAAATCAAATTCGGGAACAAAGATTTTAAGCAAGTCCTGACGGGTTTTTCCAATGATGCGGCAGGCCTCATCGTTGACGTACAGCAGAGCACCGTTCTCGCATACGATGAAAAGAGCTTCATGAATTTGCGTCAACGAGAAACCCGGCAATGAAATCATTTTTTCGCTTTTCTTCTGAATACTGATATCGGAAAAATAACCGTAAAGGAGCGTATCTCCGTTCGGTTGTTTCTCCGACATAGCTTTCATCTCGATCCAGCTTTCTTCAAGGCCGGAAGGTTGCAGATGGAAAGTCCTGTGCACGAGCGACATTGAAGCAGCTGACTCCCGAATCAATATAGGGAATACTCATATTTCCCTCAATCGTGTAAAGAAGGGTAAAATTTAAGCCGGATGACGAGCAGGGGAACTTCGAAAGACAGTATTGGCCCTGGCAGATTTCAGTTATGCGGCATCCAAAGGCAAGGGCATGAATGTCCCCTGCGATACGGTTGAACAGTCCTGCTTCGCCGCGAATCGGAATCAGCGTCAGGTGATACCATCTACGTCCCGTAGGAAGATCGAGCAGCACGTTTTGTCCGATCGTTGTGCAGGCGAGAAGACAGCTGCGCGACAATTCGTTCATGATATCAGCAGTCTCGACCGAGGCAGTTTCATCAATTGTTTTCCCGATAAGGTCGGCGCTGATCAGACCTGCAATATGCTCAAAAGCGGAATTAACCTCCACATGCGGGAACAAAGAGTTTTCCATACGCTCAAGAATGAAACTGCATTGCCTCGAATTTTCAAAAGCTTCCCTGAAACAACTCCTGTCAGTAGAAAGAGGATTAGGATGTATTTCATCGCTCATTTAAATACGTCTCCTTAATAAAAAATAGTAATTTTTCATTTGGAAATATTTTTACCTACAAATACTGAAATAATAATTTGTATGCAGCTTTTACCAATATACAAAAACTGGCAGCTATCGTTTGTTACCCAGCGAACATAGTGTCGTTGAAATACTCAAAAAATAAACGGTATTATCCGATGTACTGGGGCAAAATAGATCAGCTGCAGTTCCCTTTTCGCTGCAGAATTGTTCATTGTCATGTCATACCTCGGGAGAATCAATCAATGTGTGAACTAAAATCACGATAGCCGGCTATATAAAGATTTAAATCAATCAGCAGAATCGCTTAGTTTCCCTCGTTACCTATCCGCCTTCAGGAAGGTGCGCAAATAGTAACACACCTCATAGCCCCTCGGGCTAATCAGTTAGTCCGAGTAGTTCATACTATAGGTTGGTTTAAGGACAATTCCTTAGTCATTATAGGAATATAAGAGTAATTCCAGGCAATGCCGAACAAAGCAAGCCGGATCAGAATGAGATTCATTCCATCGTCTTTAATTAAATTAAAAGCCTCTGAACGACTGTACTTCGCTCTGTCGGGCACTTCGTGTGCCCTCCGACGCGCCGCCTTCGGCCCCTTCCGCGGCCGTCCATGGCCGCTCCTCCTCGCCGGCTCGGCGGGGCCTCAGGTTCAAGTCCCTTCACCGAAAAAAAACCGCCCTGAAGGGACGGTTTTTTTCTTTTTACCGGTGAAGGGACTTGAACCCTTACGGGGTCGCCCCCAGCAGATTTTGAGTCTGCAGTGTATACCATTTCACCACGCCGGCGCGAATGGTGAAATATATCATAAAAAGCAGAGGTTTGTCTACTTGCGGGGCATTGTCCGGGCACGGAGGGAGTTTGCGGTAGCCAACAGGGCGACGCCCACGTCCGCAAAAACTGCTTCCCAAAGGGTAACGATCCCGATTGCACCGAGCAGGAGAAAACCGATTTTTACCGCAAATGACAAGGCTATATTCTGTGCAACTATCCTGTGTGTCCACCGGGCAGACCGGATTGCCTCGGCGACGAGCAGCGGGCTGTCATTCATCAATACGACGTCTGCGGCTTCAATCGCCGCATCGCTGCCGATTCCGCCCATCGCGATCCCCGCGTCGGCACGGGCCAAAACGGGTGCATCGTTGATGCCGTCTCCGACAAAGAGAACGGTTCCTTTGGGGTGCACGGCCTTAACACGGTCCGAAATCTCCTCAAAAAACGAGACCTTCTGATGGGGCAACACACAGGCGCGGATATCGGTGATCCCCAGCTTTCCGGCAATCTCGCGTGCCGGAAGCTCGGTGTCACCGGTAAGCATGACGATCATATCCACTCCCAGGGAACGGAGATCCTCAATTGCCCGAGCGGAGTCAGGCTTAATCTCGTCATTCAGTATGACGCGACCTATAAAGCGAAAATCGTACGCGACATCGACTGTCGTGCCGGATACGCGGGATTGATCAGAACCGCCGTTTTCGGGAAAGCCCCTTACCCCGCTTTCCTCCAGAAATTTCCGGGATCCGGCGCGGAGATCCGTTCCCTCATATTTCAGGGCAACCCCGCAGCCGGCTTTCTCGGAATATCCGCTTATCAAGGACTGATCTACCTTAATTCCTTGAGTCTCGGCATACACTCGGATAGCCGATCCTACGGGGTGATTGGAAAACCATTCTGCCGCCGCAGCCAGGGAAGCTACATACCGGTAGGTATACTCACCCACACCCTCGACAGCCTGTACCCGAAAAACACCCTTTGTCAGGGTTCCCGTTTTATCAAAAACCACCGCCCGGGTTTTGGAGAGCACGTCAATATAATCGGCACCCTTGATCAGTATTCCCCTTTTTGCCGCTCCTCCGATTCCGCCGAAAAACCCGAGAGGAACCGATATGACAAAGGCACAGGGGCAGGAGATCACCAAAAAGACCAGGGCGCGTGAAACCCAGCTCTGATATGCCGGCCATTCACCGAAACCCGTGCCGTTCCACAGAGACAGGACAAGTGGAGGAAAAAATGCGAGCAATACCGCACCGATGGTGACAATGGGGGTATATACCCTCGCGAAAGAGGTTATCATTTTTTCGGCTCGCGCTTTCCGGCGCTGTGCGTTTTCGATCAGGTCGAGCATCTTCGAGGCGGCGGTTTCTGCATACAAAGTGGTTGTCCGCATCACTATCACTCCGCCGCCGTTCACAAACCCGGCAAGGGCCGACTCGCCCGGAAAAGCTTCGCGCGGCATGCTTTCTCCCGTCAGGCGGGAGGTATCGAAACTGGAAGAGCCCTCGACAATGATGCCGTCCAGCGGCACCTTCTCGCCCGGTTTTACCAGCAGCAGCGCGCCCACGGGCACGGCAGACGGATGCACTTCGGTATTGTCGGGGGAAAGACGCGCAAAGTCCGGCCGCACATCCATCAGGTCGGCTATCGAGGAACGGGAGCGGCTGACCGCGGATTCCTGCACCATTTCACCGAGATTATAAAAAAGCATAACCGCGGCGCCCTCGCTCCACTGCCCTATTATAAAAGCCCCGATGGTGGCGACGGACATCAAAAAGTTTTCGTCGAACACCCGGCCCCGCGCTATATTGCGCAGCGCATTCCATACAACCCGGTAACCGGCGACAAGCCAGGAAAGGATAAACAGAGACCGGTATACCAGCGGACTCATGCCCGGAAGCCCAAAAAAGGCACCGGCTAGGCCTGAGGCAAAAAAGAGGGAAGCGGCAATAAACCTGACAGTTAACAGCCGCGCTTCAAACCGCGCACGTTCCCCGGACCGGCTGTCCTTGGGTCTCTCGACATTTTCACATTCACCGCCGCATGCACAGCTCATTTACTTTCCCTCCCGGACATGTTCGAGTCCGACTGTAAGGAGGATTCCGACATGGTGATCCTCAATTGAGTAATAAATCTGTTTCCCGTCCCTTCTGGTACGGACAATCTTTGCCTGCCTGAGGACGCGAAGCTGATGTGAAACGGCGGAAACCGACATTTCCAGCACTGCGGCTATATCGCACACACAGAGTTCACCCGATATCAGGGCGGACACTATCCGTACCCGGGTTGAGTCGCCCAGAGTTTTAAAAAGATCCGATAATTCACACAAAATGTCTTCTTTTGCCATCTTTTCCCTGGCGCGGGCTACTTCGCTCTCATGCACACAGGATGTTTCGCATATATCTTCATTCATACATATGAGTATATGCTCAAGTGTTCAATTAGTCAATAGTATGGAAATCTGCTGACGAAGTGGAGATTCATTGGGTATACTTGAATTTGACTGACATAGTATCCGGAGGCTCTTATGGAATTCGACATTACCACTCCCGCCCTTCTTTTTTCGGCCATCACCCTGCTGATGCTCGCCTATACCAGCAGGTTTCTCGCAATCGCCTCCCTCGTGAGACAGTTTGTCGCCCTGTACTCGGAAAAGCATGAAGAATCCATATACCGACAAATACAGAATTTCAGCATCAGGCTCCGTGTGATTAAATACATGCAGTTTTGCGGGGTCTTGAGTTTCTTTTTCTGCGTTCTTTGCATGTTCATCATTTTTGCGGGACTGATTTTTATCGCGAAAATAATCTTCGGGATAAGCCTGATTCTGCTGATGACGTCCCTGCTGTTTTCGCTTTATGAAATCTTTATTTCGATTGATGCCCTGCGTCTCGAGCTGGACAATCTGCACCGGAAATAAAAAAAACCGCTCCCGGCTTTCGGGAACGGTCTTTCAAAGGAGCATCTACTTAAATCTTAAACAAGAGCTCTTCGTAGGTCGGCATCGGCCAGTAATCCTTCGGCAGGAGTTTTTCGAGCCGGTCGATCGGGGCACGCAGTGCTTCCATGTCCGCAAACACGATATTGCGGCAGGACTGGGCCTGCGCGAGAGGATCGGCGACTGCCTTCGAGACCTTGCGGTCGGCTTCAAGCTTCTCCGCGATCTTGGCTGATTCCTCGACGAGAAGCATGATGTCGCCAAGCTTCTGTTTCAGGGAAACGGACTTGATGCCCGATCCCTCGAGGGTCTGCAGCTGGGCTGCGAGTTCCACGCCGTAATCCGCGCACACGGGAAGAATTTCGCGGGTAGCCATCTCGTAGGCGACTCCGGCCTCGATATTGATCTGCTTGGAATATTTTTCGAGCACGATGTCGAGCCGCGCGTGCAGTTCTTCCTTCGTGAAAACCTTGTGCTTGGTAAAAATGCGCACGGAGTCTTCCTTGGCGAAATAGGGCCAGGCTTCTACCGAGCTCTTCAGGTTGGGGAGTCCGCGCTTTGCCGCTTCCTTGACCCATTCCTCGGTATAGTTGTTTCCGTTGAACACTACCTTGCTGTGGTTTTTCCAGGTTTCGCTGACGAGCTGTTTGACCGCGGCAGGAATGTCCTTGGCTTTCTCGAACTTCTCGGCAATGTCTGAAAGGACTTCGGCAACGATCGTGTTGATCACGAAGTTCGGTCCCGCGATGGATTCAGAGGAGGGAACCATGCGGAATTCAAATTTGTTTCCGGTGAAGGCAAAGGGGCTTGTCCGGTTGCGGTCGGTAAGATCCTTGGGAAGCTTCGGCAGGGTATTGACGCCGAGCTCGAGTTTCAGGCCTTCGCTTGACTTGACAGGCTTGCCTTCGGCGATACCCTGAATGATCTCGTTAAGCTGATCGCCAAGGAATATCGAAATGATCGCGGGAGGGGCTTCGTTGGCTCCAAGGCGGTGGTCGTTGCCGGTATTGGCGGCGGACAGGCGCAGAAGGGGCGCATAGGTGTCAACCGCTTCGATAACCGCGGATACGAACACCAGGAACATCAGATTATCACCGGGTGTTTTTCCGGGATTGAGCAGGTTGATTCCGTCATCGGTCCCGAGGGACCAGTTGTTGTGTTTGCCCGAACCGTTTACGCCGCGGTAGGGCTTCTCGTGCAGAAGGCATACCATTTCGTGATGGCGCGCGACTTTTTTCATCATCTGCATGATGAGCTGATTCTGGTCGGTAGCCACGTTGGAATAGTTATAGATCGGGGCAAGCTCGAACTGGTTCGGCGCTACTTCGTTGTGCTGTGTTTTTGCGGGAATCCCTATCTTCCAGAGTTCCTCGTTCAGTTCGGTCATGAATGAGGCAACTCGGGCGGGGATGGTGCCGAAATAGTGGTCTTCCAGTTCCTGGCCTTTCGGGGGAAGCGCGCCGAATACGGTGCGTCCGGTCAGGCGAAGGTCCTGGCGCTCGGCAAAGTATTTTTCGTCGACCAGGAAATACTCCTGTTCGGGTCCGACGCACGAAGTGACGCGCTTGGATGTCGTGTTTCCCAGGGCACGAAGGACGCGCATGGCCTGGATATTGACTGCCTGCATGGAGCGGAGCAATGGTGTTTTTTTATCAAGGGCTTCACCGTGATAGGAGATGAAAGCCGTCGGGATCACGAGGGTTTTGCAGTTTCCGTCCTCGCTGAGGAAGGCGGGACTGGTAACGTCCCATGCAGTGTATCCGCGGGCTT
>JAYVSC010000149.1:0-3155 GCA_043775705.1 Spirochaetales bacterium
AAGCCTATATTCACGCGCAGACGCTGAAGCTCTACGCGGGCGAGCTTGACGGCGAGCTGGTTTTCAAAAAGAAACTAAGAAGAACGCCCGAATCCTACACCGCCTCCACGCCGCCCCACATCAAGGTCGCGCGCGCCCTCGGCTGGAAAAACCGCAGGGGCACGGTGGAATACCTGATAACGGTAAACGGGCCCGAAGCGCTTTCCATGCTGCATTCCCCGGTGGATTATCCCTGGTATGCGCAGTCCCAGCTGCTTCCCACCGCGCGCTCGGCAGGCGTCGCCGCCGGCTTTGACGCCGACTCGATAATCCTTTCGGTGCCCAAGGACGGACAACTGGAGCTCCTCTGGTAGAGGGGGCAGCGGAGAAGCGTTTTTGCCGTGCAAAAACCTTCGAAGCGAGGGGGAGACTTCCCCCCTTCCTTGATGAATCAGTTATGGCCTTTTAATTTGACAGTTTGCTTTTACCGGCTGTATACTTTAAAAAGACTGAAACCGGGAGAATTATACAATATAGAAACTATGAATACCAAATGGCACTCAACATTATTACACCTGAGATTCCCCTTTTCCTTTTTTCTACTGCCGATTTTTTTCTCCGCTCTTTATGCGGTCCAGCCGGTCAATAACCGGATACTGCCTGTCATAATCATTTTTCATCTGCTTCTATATCCGGCAAGCAATGGTTTCAATTCGTATTTTGACAAGGATACCGGACCAATCGGCGGTCTTGCCGTGCCGCCTCCTGTCTTTCTGAGTCTGCTGTATGCGTCCCTGTTTTTGGACCTTCTTGCGATTGTGTGGGCATACCTGATAACGCCGGCCTTTGCATTGATGGCTTTCATTTACGGCGCAGGTTCGAAACTTTACAGCTGGGACCGTGTCAGGATTAAAAAAATGCCGATAGTTGGCTGGTTATGGACGGGACTCGGACAGGGAACTTTTACCTTTCTCGCGATGGCCGCCGTTCTCGGGGGAAGGGGATTTTTCTCGCTCGATACGGCAACATACGCCGCTTCGATACTCGTGACTCTTTTTCTCCTCGGCGTGTATCCGCTGACGCAAGTCTATCAACACGAAGAAGACGCAAGCAGAGGAGACATGACGATCAGCCGTCTTGCGGGAATACGGGGAACGTTCGTGCTTTCGAGTATTTTCCTCGCACTGGCCATGGCTGGTTTTCTTTTCTGGATCTTTTCCGTCAGCGGACGAGTATGGGCAATTGTTTTTCTGGTACTCCAGTTGCCCTCGCTGGTATTTTTTTTACGGTGGACAACCCAAGTATTCAAGGACAGAAAATATGCAAACCACAGGAACGCCATGGGCATGAACGCGGTCGCGTCCAGCCTCGTGAGCATGTTTTTTATCGTTACGCTTTTATTTCGTTGAAATCTAAGGAGGCGGCCGTTTATGAATGCAATCATGCTTGCCAGAATGCAATTCGGCATCTCGATCGGATTCCATTACCTCTTTCCGCAAATTACACTCGGGCTTATACTTGTTGTCCTTATTGCGGAGTGGCAGTATGTAACCTTTCACAATGAACAATGGCTCGCCGTCTCGGAATACTTAACCCGTTTTCTTGCCGTCGTCTTCGCATTCGGTGTGGCAACGGGGATAATACTTCCCCTCTCGTTCGGCATGCACTGGGGGAAATTTTCCCTTTTTGCGGCTCCGGTTTTCGGAACGCAGCTCGCGATCGAGGCGATGGCCGCATTTGCCCTGGAAGCCGGCTTTTTCGCGATTCTGGCTTTCGGGCGCCAGCGCGTCTCCAAACAGGTATATTTACTGTCTGCCTTTTTCGTATTCCTGGGCTCACATCTGTCTGCCTTCTTCATCATTTCTGCAAATTCCTGGCTGGAAACCCCGGCGGGGTACACGATGAGCGGGGGTCAAATAGACCTGCAAAACTGGGCAAGCGCAACCTTCAACCCGTCGTTTCTCCCCCGCTTTTTCCATACAGTCACGGCAGCGTGGCTTTCGGGTCTTTTCTTCGTGCTTGCCCTTTCGGCCGCTCAACTTTTAGCCAGGCGTCGTTCCGCAAACGCACGGAAGCTGTTCCGTTTCGCTGCTATTTTTTCATTCGTCCTCGCATTGCTTCAGCCTGTTCTCGGCCATCAGCAGATCATAAGCGTGCGCGCTAACCAGCCGCTGAAAAATGCCGCTTATGAAGGGATTTTCGACACGCAAAGGGGCGCGCCCCTTATCGGATTCGGAATTCCGGATGAGGCAGGCAAGCGAATCCTTCTTCCCCTTTCCATACCGAATGGACTATCGTTTCTCGAAACGGGAAACACGGATTCGCTGGTAACGGGAATGAATGATTTCCCGAGAGAAATGTGGCCGCCAGTGAACGTAATATTCAGCACATTCCATATCATGGTTGTACTCTCGGGCATTATTGTCGCAGTTGCCCTTTCAGCCGTTTTCTTTACCCGAAGAAAGGCAAAAAAAAAGCTCGGAGAAAGAAAAATCTATTTACACTTAGTTATGGCATGTGCGGCGGCGCCGATCCTCGCCAATGAGCTTGGCTGGATAGGTGCAGAAATCGGAAGACAACCCTGGACCATCTATGGGCTTCTGCTCACGAAAAACGCCGGCACGGCGGCGCAATCGGCGGGGATTGTCGCTTTTTCGCTCATTCTTTTCGTTATCGTCTATATCATACTCGGTATTCTTTTCCGTAAATTTCTGTTAACTGCATTTCAGTCCATACCGCTTGATCAAAAGGAGGAATAGGCATGTATGATATCGCTCAATCAGTGATGTACTGCGTCATTTCGTTTTCCTTTCTTGTATTCTTCCTTCTCGACGGTTTTGATTTGGGAATCGGTATGATCCTTCCCTTTTTTCCGCGTGCCGATTCGGGTCACAAACGGCTGCTCGATCTTGTGTGGCCTTTCTGGGACGGAAATGAACTTTGGGCAATCATCGGCGGCACACTTCTTTTCGCAGCTTTTCCTTCCGCCTTTGTCGCAATCATCGGTTCATTCGCCCCGGTAGTAACCCTGCTTTTTACCGTCCTGATGTTCCGCCCGATATCCTTCGAGGCCTGGTATGGGGATAAAAATAACCGGAAGCTTTGGGAGATAGTTCAGGCTGCAGGCTCGTTTCTGCTCGCGTTCGGTTTGGGCTTTATCGCCGGAACGCTGCTGG
>JAYVSC010000150.1:0-66928 GCA_043775705.1 Spirochaetales bacterium
CCCGCCTTTGTGTAACCGTACATCGATCCCCAGACAATGCATATTTCCTTTTCGCAGGGAGAACCGGTATTGTAGCCGGCGTACCTGGCGTAGCGCCCGATAATTTCTGCGGGTTTTTTCCGCCAAACTATTCCGTGGCTTGGTGCTATCACCTTCGCCTCGAGGGCTTTGAGCTTATCAAGGGCTTTCAGGACGAAGGCGCTGAAGCTTGCGACGATATTCGAGTAATACCGAAGGGATTCAGATTCATAAAAAACATGCTCCTCGGGCGTGAACTCGTCGTCGAATACGCGGTCGCCCAGGGAACCGTAGGAACCGAAGGCATCGCAGCTGAAAAGGATTTTACCTGCGCGTTCGAAGGTCATCATGGTTTCGGGCCAGTGAATGTTCGGCGTCTCGAAGAAATCGAGAACGGCGCCGCTTCCGAGATCAAGGGTGTCTCCCGTTTTTACCTCGCGGAGATTTTCGGTGATCTTGAAGAAATTTCGCACCATGGAAATGCCCTTGGGCGTGGAAATAATCTGTATCGCGGGGTTCCGCTTTCTGATCTCGAGGAGAAAGGCCGTATGGTCCGGTTCTAGGTGATTGAGGATCAGATAATCGAGCCTTTCGAAGGAGGTTCCGGCAGCGGTGAGCTGAGATTCAAATTGGGCGATCGAGCCTGCCCAGTCCTTTGCCAGGTCAATGAGGGCGGTTTTATCCCCCTTGACGATATATGAATTGAGGGTGACTCCGTGGGGAATCGGCCATATGCCCTCAAAACGGGTGGAAGTCTTTATGTCCGCGTGCAGGGCAAATACGTTTTCGGTAATGGGATGTGCGCTCAAAATAGCCTCCAGGTCATTTATAGGTAACGGATTATCAGTATAATAAAGCTTTCCTCTTTTTTCAACTGTCGCGAACTGCTACAATAGATCTCATGAAACTTGCCCTGGCCCCCATGGCCACCCTTACCCACGAAGCCCTGCGCATTCTCATTCACCGCTACGGCGACCCGGATGAATACTTTTCTGAGATGATACACGCGCCTTCCCTGATCGCGGGGGGGAGTTTCGAAAAATATTATGTGCGCACGGGTCCTGTTCCGGAGAAACTCGTGTGGCAGCTGACCGGCGGAACGGCCGAACCCATGGCCAAGGCCGCTTCCCTGCTCCTTCCTCTCGGCGGCATGGGAATGGACCTGAATATGGGCTGTTCGGCCCCCGATATCGCGCGTTTCGGGGCAGGCATCGCCTGGATGCTCAAGCCCCTCGACGAAGTTGCCTCCCTCGTGCGCGGCGTTCGAACCGTTCTCGATCAATCCTCCTCTTCCTTGTCTTCCCCGGCCCTGCGTCTGAGCGTGAAGCTCCGCCTTGGCGCAGAGGAAAACTACCCCCGCCTTCTCGAATTCTGCCGCATGCTCGTCGGCGAGGGCGTGGAGCTTATTACCCTGCATCCGCGGATCAAGAGCGACAAATACGGGCGCCCTGCGCGGCGTGCATTTGTACGCGCTCTCGCTTTAGACCTGAGCGTACCCGTGTATGGAAACGGTGACGTCGACTCGAGCGAAAATGCCCTCGGCTATATTGAAAAATTCCCCTGCGCAGGGCTTATGATAGGGCGTGCGGCCGTTCAAAAACCCTGGATATTCCGCGATATCAGGGAAAAGGAAGAGGGTATTTCGTTTGCGAAAGCGGAAATCGACCATCTCGAGGTTTCCCGTTTCTTTCTTGAAACCCTCAAAGAATGTCAACCGCCCGAATTCCAGATTTCCCGCGCACGCCGTTTTTTCTTTTACTATTGCGACAATTTCAGTTTTGCCCATCACATCAAGATGCGCATCCAGAATGCAAAAAACCCCGAGGAGATCGGGGTTTTGCTTGATGAATATTTTGACCAGGTTCCCACTGACCGGTATTTACCTCAGCGGGAAAAGGGTCTGGAAGTGTTCCAGGACGACGCCGCTCGCGGGCCGGGCGTCAATGTCCGTTAATTTTGAGTCTTTCCGGTAAAAATCGATGAGGGGCGCTGTCTGCGCGCGATATACCTCGAGCCGTTTTGTGATCGCCTCGATTTTGTCATCTTCCCTGATAAACAATTCCCCGCCGCATTTATCGCAAATTCCCGCGGCGTGGGGCGGCATGAAATCAATATGATAATTATGGCTGCATTTTTTGCATACCCTGCGTCCCGAAAGGCGCGCAATCACGTCCTTGTCCGAAATATCAAAATTTATGGCCTTATTTATTGAGGTAATGCCGGCGAGCGCTACAGCCTGGGGGATTGTTCGGGGAAAGCCGTCAAGGATAAAACCTTTGTGCGCATCATCCTTTGCCAGCCGTTCACGGACTAATGCAATGGTGATGTCGTCGCTGACAAGCTGCCCTGAATCAATAATCGCCTGAACTTTCAGGCCGAGGGTGGTCTTTTCGCGGATAGCTGTGCGAAAAATTTCTCCCGTAGAAATGTGCGGAATCAAATACGTCTCAGAAACGAGGACTGCAAGTGTGCCCTTTCCTGCTCCGGGTGGACCTAAAAAAATTAATTTCATCAAGAACTCCTTGAAACTGCGTTGGATAATACTTTAAAGCCGCACTGGCGATACAACCAGGAAACTTTGCCAATGATCGGCTCATTGGACGATGCTTGATTTGAATAGGAACATGATACTCATAAAAAAGGGGGGAATCAAGGGGGGTTATTCTATAATACAGAACAGAATTTCATATTCCCAGTATTGAGGCCCGGCGCGGATTATTCCTTCCAGTCTCTTTTTGTATGTATCTGTCCGGAGGATTCCTATTTCTGAACGCAACACATCACCGTATGATGAGGTACCCGGATTAAACCAGCGTTCCAGGTCTGCCTCTGTTATGCGCCTCAGCTCGCGGCAGTGTTCTGTCGAGCAGACGTTCTGCATTCCTTTTTCGCTCAGGGCGGCTGTAAAGGTTTTTTCATCCCACGCAAAAAGCGGTATCGAGATATCAGTAAACAAGATGTTTTCCGCCCCTGCAATTTCTTTTGTTTCCGGATCATCTTTGGCGAGAAGACGCGAAAGACGCATCCCCTTGGAAGGAATGCGTGCGGAAAAGGCGATTTTTCCCCCGCTGGCGCACAGGGCTTTCATTTTTTCGGCAAAGAGGCACAGTTCTCCGCTTGTAGACGCAGGATCATGGGCAAGGATGCGTTCATAGGAATTTTCCTCGACCTTCAGGACCAGGTGCGGCCGGTCGATTTCGTCGAGGGTGGACCCGTATTTTTCAAGGGTGACTTTTGCTCTTTCCGAGAGGCAGATTCCCGTGACCAGCCCTTCAGGTGCCCTTCTTCCCGCTTCCCAGATGAGAAGTCCGTTATCTGCCCCGTATACAAGCACCCGGTGATGGCGTTGAATTCCCGACATGTCCATTAATGTATTCCGTATCTGGAGGAGGATATCCGATTTTCCGGAATCAAGACGTTTTGTCCATTCATCCCGCATTTTTCCGCCCGGGCTGAAGGTTAGAATTTCTCCCTTAGGGGCGGCGTACTCTTTTTTCTTGCCCTCCGCTCCGAAGAAAAAGCGGTCGTAGATACCGTCGGTTTCACCGGCGACAGGCTCCTGTTCCCCGATTATCGAGGCAATCTGGAGTTCCCTCCGTGTGAGCACCGCTTCCCGGATGTTTCCCTCATATCCTTGAACTGACGGGGTATAAAATACCCTGCCCACCAGGGTATCCGGCAGGTACTGCTGCGCTGCCCAGTGTTCCCGGTAGGAATGGGGATAGATATAGCCCTGGCCGTGGCCGAAGCCCTCGGCATCGCGGTTGCCGTCGCGAAGGTGGTTTGGTACTTCCGAATCTTCCTTTTCTATAGAGGAAAGTGCGTCAAAAAAAGCCATCGCGCTGTTCGATTTGGGGGCAGTCGCGAGATACAGGGCTGCATGGGTTAAGTGATACCTGCCCTCGGGAAGCCCCACCCGGTCAAAGGCGGCGGCACAGCTGACGACAACCGTGATCGCGTTTGGGTCCGCAAGGCCCGTATCCTCGCACGCGGAAATGAGCATGCGCCTGAAGATAAAGCCAGGGTCCTCGCCCGCGGCTACCATGCGTGCAAGCCAGTACATGGCGGCGTCGGGATCCCTTCCGCGAAGAGACTTGATGAACGCGCTTATGACGTCATAGTGATAGTCTCCGTCACGGTCGTAGAGCACTACTTTCTGCTGGATGCTCTCCTCGGCTGTTTTCATGTCTATGAGTATTTCGGTATTGTCGGCGGGGGGCCAGGAAGGCACCGAGGATTCGACGGCAAGCTCCAGCGCGTTAAGGAGGCTGCGTGCGTCGCCCGAGGCCGTATTGACGAGATGCTCCAAGGCACCTTCGGTAAAGATGATCCTCCATCTTCCATAGCCGCGCTCGGTGTTGCTCAGGGCAGAAAGGGCTGCCTTCCGCAAATCGTCCGCGGTCAGGGCTTTGAGCTGGAACACGCGGCTTCGGCTTACCAGGGCCTTGTTCACCTCGAAAAACGGATTTTCCGTGGTGGCGCCGATGAGGACTATGGTTCCGTTTTCAACCCAGGGAAGGAGGGCATCCTGCTGCGCGCGATTCCAGCGGTGCACTTCATCGACGAAAAGGATAGTGCGCCGGCCGTACACTTTCCGGTGTTCGTCCGCGACTGCAATCGATTCCCGGATCTGCTGCACGCCCGAAAGTACGGCGTTGAGCGTAACGAAATTGCTTTTTGTATGATTGGCGACAACCCGTGCAAGGGTGGTTTTCCCTGTCCCCGGCGGGCCGTAAAAAATGACGGAGGTAAGCTGGTCAGCCTGTATGGCCCGGCGCAGGAGGCGTCCCGGGCCGATAATATGATCCTGTCCGATATATTCGTCAAGGTTTTGCGGCCGCATTCGAGCGGCCAACGGTTCATGATTTCCGTCATTGACACCCGAAAATAGATCCATCAAAACCTGCCTTGCTCGGAAAAAAGTTTATTCCCGGTTCCATTCATTGCGCGAAGCGGAGTAATAAGCCCACAGGCCTTCATACTTACTGTTGCTGATCGCCGCATAGACCACATAGCCATCGCCTGCGGGAACGGGGGATGTCACGGCATATATTGAAGTCAGGTTCCACAAAGCGATGCTGTTTGTGTATTGGTCCTTCGCCGTGGTGGAAACCGAAGACTCGTCAGAGGCACCCGGTGCGAGATTGGCCGTCATGACATTTGACGGGTCCAGGATAACTTCGCCGTAGCCTTTGGCTCCGCTGATGAGCAGCAGATTTTTTCCCGCACCAAGCCAGGAAATGCAAGTCGGGCTGCCTACGTTGTGATTGAATGCACTCTGCCAGACACCGGTTTTATACTGATAGACCGAGCCCGCGTCGAGCGCGAACAGATCGGTGCCGTCGGTAGTTATGCCGATTACTGTCGTTCCTGGACAGGTCAGGTTAGTTCCCGCAGCATCATAGACGCCGGCAGTTGTCGCGAAATAGTCGGATAAGGCAGTCACGGCGCTTCCTACGGGAATCGCGAGTGCGGTTGCGCCGGTTATCGCCGTTGCGGTCAAGGCGGTGACGGAGTAGGCCGTGAAGCCCTCGGTCTCCTGAGCGAAGCCGAATACGCGGCCTCTGCCGCTTGCGATCCGCACTATCGAAGCGGGAGACACAACCGGTGCCCAGACGCTTCCGTCAAACATTTGAAAGGAAACAATCTGATAGTCAGCATTCTGGAAAAGGCCGTAGAGGTTGGTCCCGTCTGTCGCAAGTCCTGCGCAGCGGAAGTAAGGTAATCCGACTTTATTCCAGCTTCCCTGTCCGTCTGTGCGTTTGTATATCCTTCCGTTAGTGGTGTAAATATCGGTGCCGACGACGACTAGGGAGGAGATTGATCCAATAATTGAAGGATCCTTAAGTTTTACCTCTTGTTCTATCGCAGAAAAAATCGGGTCGTTGGTACAGGCGGTCATCATCAAGGTGCCTGTTAATAGCAACGCTGCGCCCAAGATTGCCGAAATGCCTGTTTTTATATGTTTATGCATGAAAGTCTCCTGTTTGTGTGTCAGAAATGATAGCGGACGGAAAGCACCACATCGAGGATATTTCCTGTGCGGTTGTACATTCCCTCTTTATAAAACTGGGGGAGGACATTCCAGCCCACACTTGCTCCGTAGGACCAGTCCGGCGAATATTGAAAATAGGCACCGACTTCTGGTTTGATAATCGGACCGAAAAAATTGGTCGTGTTGTAAGTCTGGAAGGCAAAACCTCCCGAAAGCGAAACGGGAACATGGATCCGGTTAAAGACAAAGGCATAAGTTGCCTTGAAAGTGATGGGAAGATAAAAATAGAGGTTTCCGCCGAGGGTAGAATTGAAGGAGAATGCTATTTCACCCCCGAGAGCTACCTTGGAATTGATAAAGCGCGAATACCCGATAGTTCCGGTTCCGCCCAGATTGATGTTGGTTTTTGTCTCGATTCCGTCTGAAGACCCGTTGAAAAGAGGTAATCCTATTCCCAGTCCCATACGTATAAACTGATCGCCCTTGCGGATGGGTTCATACCCGTAATTTGAATCCGGCTTGACCGGAGTCTCGGTTGTTTGTGCGTTTAAAAAAGATAGTCCCGCTATGGCTAGGACCAGGGTGATAATCTGACGTTTCATAGTTTCACTATACCTCATTTTTTCTGCTATTGTCTATCAAAGGCAGTACGTGTTACAACAAAGAAAGCCGTCATCTAGTTACGTGCTTGCAGATTAATTCAATTTCGAGGTATATATGAGCGCTGTTGTTATTGACGGTTTTTCTGTGGCCGCCTCTGTTCGCGCCCGGGTCGCGGAAGAGGTTGCCGCCCTTTCCGCGACGGGAATCAAGCCCTGTCTCGCGGTCGTCCTTGTCGGCGAGGATCCTGCCTCCGTTTCTTATGTGACCGGAAAGGAAAAAGCACTCGCAGAGGTCGGCATCGCCGACCGCAGTTACCGCTTGAGCGCGGCAACTACGGAATCAGAACTTCTCTCCCTGATTTTCAAACTTAACAGCGATCCCTCCGTGCATGGAATCTTGGTTCAGCTTCCGCTTCCGAAGCACATAAGCGAGGCGCGGATAATAATGGCCCTTGATCCCGAGAAGGATGTGGATGGTTTTCACCCTGTAAACGTGGGTAATATGGTCATAGACCGCCCCTGCTTTGTCCCCTGCACGCCTCACGGCGTGATGGCGCTGCTTCGCGAGGCAGGCATCAAGACCGCAGGGGCACATGCAGTGGTCGTCGGCCGCTCCAATCTGGTCGGCCGGCCCCTTTCCATCCTCTTGTCCCGCCGCGACTGCAACTGTACCGTCACCCTGTGCCATACCGGCACGGCTGATCTTGCGTCGTTTACCCGTCAGGCCGATATCCTGATCGCCGCGATAGGAAGACCCCGGATCATAACTGCAGACATGATCAAGCGCGGAGCTGCCGTCATCGACGTCGGAGTAAACCGTGTCGAGGACGCAACGAAAAAAAGCGGCTTCCGGCTTGTCGGCGACGTAGATTTTATTCCGGTCTGCGAAGTTGCTTCCTATATAACGCCGGTACCCCGCGGCGTCGGGCCCATGACCATCGCCATGCTGATGGAAAACACCCTGCTTGCCGCGAAAAATCACAGCGGGCGCTGACCCTAAGCGCCTTGCGATTCGGGAAAATTTTTTCTGCCAGGAGATTTAAAATTGATTGATATCCAGAGCGAGCAGGATGACCGCGAGATTCCGCTTCAAAAGGTTGGAATCAAGGGCTTGAAATATCCCGTGCATGTGCTTGACCGTGAACATAAAAGACAGTTCACCACCGCCTCGGTTAACCTCTACGTGAATCTTCCCAAGCATTTCAAGGGTACTCATATGAGCCGCTTTATCGAGGTGTTCCATCAGCACCGGGATAACCTGTCCATGCCCCACTTTCTGGACATGCTCGAGGAGATTCGTATCTCGCTCGAGGCCGCGCGTGCGTTCGGCGAAATGAGCTTTACCTTTTTCCTGGAAAAGGCGGCCCCGGTTTCGCTCCAGATGGGGATGATGTCCTATGAATGTTCCTTCGAGGGGATGGTTTCCGACGGGGACGAGCGGACCTTCTTCGTTTCGGTCACCGTGCCCGTTCAGACCGTCTGTCCCTGTTCCAAGGCTATCAGCGAGTACGGCGCCCACAACCAGCGGGGCATAGTCCGTGTCAAGCTTCAGCTCGGCCCTTTTTTCTGGATCGAGGATCTCGTCACCCTCATCGAGGACTGCGCCTCAAGCGCGGTGTATTCGCTTTTAAAGCGCGAAGACGAAAAATTCGTGACCGAAGCCGCCTACGATAATCCCAAATTCGTCGAGGATCTTGTGCGCGACGTGCTTCTCGCCATTCCTTCCCTCGGCTCTTTTCCCTGGTACAGCGTCGAGGCCGAGAATTTTGAAAGCATCCATAATCACAGTGCGTTTGCCTATGCCGAGAGCGGTATTCCCACATGACCTATTTTTTCGAAACCTACGGCTGTCAGATGAATTCGGCCGAATCATCCTCGGTGGAGCAGCTTCTGGTCTCCCGTTCATGGACCAAGGCCGAAACTGCCGATATCGCAGACCTCGTGATCCTGAATACCTGTTCGGTCCGCATTACTGCCGAAACCCGCGTTTTCGGCCGTATCTATCATTTTTGCGCGCAAAAGAGGACCCGTAAACTTAGCCTGATAGTGATGGGATGCATGGCCGAGCGATTGAAAAACGAACTGAAAAAAAAATACCCCAAGCTGGACTATGTTGTCGGCATGTTCGAGCGTGCCCTTTTTTCCGATATTTTCCAGGCGGTCGAGGAAGAGCGCATATTCAAAAAAAGCGACCGGGAGAGGAATGATGGTGAAGAGGCGGTCAATTCCTATTTTTTTGCACCTTCTTCTTATGTAAAAGGTGCCTTCCAGGCCAATGTCCCGATCATGAACGGCTGCAATAATTATTGCTCATACTGCATCGTTCCTTATGTGAGGGGCAGGGAAATGTCCCGAAAAATGGAAGATATTCTTGACGAATTCGACGCGCTTGCCGATCAGGGAGTGCGCGAGGTAACCCTTCTCGGCCAAAACGTGAATTCCTACAATTATATAGAAGCTTCGACCGGAACGGTTATCGGCTTTCCCGAGCTGCTCACCCGCATTGCCCGCCGGATCGAGCACAAGAACGTCATCCGCTGGGTGCGCTTTATGTCCAGCCATCCAAAGGACCTGTCCGATGAGCTCCTCGAGGTTCTTTCCCGGGAAAAGGTATTCTGCCGCCATCTGCATCTTCCCGTCCAGCATGGTTCAAACCGCATTCTCGAGGCAATGAACCGGAAATATACCCGGGAACAGTATCTTGATCTGGTTGCACGCATCCGCGCCCGGCTGCCGGATGCAACCCTTACTACCGATATTCTCGTCGGTTTTCCCGGTGAAACCGAGGAGGACGTGCAGACAACCCTCGATCTGCTGCGCACCGTCCGCTACGAGGCTGCCTTCATGTATCACTATAATCCCCGGGAAGGAACCAAGGCCTACGATATGCCTCTCTGGATAGACGATGAAGTCAAGAAGGAAAGGCTTGACCGGGTGATTACCCTGCAGCACCGCATAAGCGCAGAACTCATGCATCTCCGTGTCGGCCTGACCGTTCCCGTTCTTGTAGAATCCACCTCGCGAAATAATCATGACGAGCTGTTTGGACACACTGAACTTGCCGAAATGGTGGTGTTTGAGGGAGATCAGGATAAAAGCCTTATCGGCCATTTTGTACAAGCTGAACTGACAAGCTTGCGCGGACGTACATTCCGTGCGAAAATAAACAGTGTTCTTTTTGACTGATGGAGGCCTTGATGCCCTGGAAATTCATTTTTTTTCTATTTATGCTGGTGATAACCACGGTGTTTATCGGATTCAACCTCGAAAACCGGTGTGATATCTCGTTGATTTTTTATACCTGGAAGGATGTTCCCATTTTTGTCAGCCTGCTTTTCGGCTATGTGGTGGGCGCAGTGACCGTTCTCCCTGTTTTTTTCGCCACCCGGAAAAAAAGCCTCAAAAAAGACATTAAAAAGCCGGGCCCGAAACAATACGGGGGGCAGGGGCATGACTACAATATCAATTAATCAGTATAAAAAGTGGGAAAGCGTTTTTTATGCCTCGATGCTGTTTATTGTATGTTGTTCCTCCCCATTCACCTTTGCGTCTCCCTCTCCTGCGGTCCAGCAGGTGCTCGATTCGTCCTTTGCCCTGAAAGATCAGAACGCGGTCATCGCGTCGCTTGTGTCTCTTTCCGCTCAGCTCTCAGCCGTTGCTGATAAAAAGGCGGTTTTTTCGGTACTTGCGGATTATGAGGAGCGGCTCGGTTTGACTGTCGAAGCGGCAAAGCACTTTAACGATGCAGCCCTCGCGGATCCATCTGCACGGGACGACGCCCTTTTGCTTGATTCGGCCCGCTGTGCCCTATCCTCAAATGATGTCGCTCGCGCCGACGGTCTGGTCCGCGCAGTTCTTCTTACCTGCTTTGACGAAAAAATACTGCTGCGCGCGCGTGTATATGCGGCCTGGATCCTGCTCTCGGCCGGGGATACAAAAAATGCCCTGCCCCTGTTCCGTACCTATTCCCGGAATCCGGTTTTTATTGAATTTACCCCGGCTCTTTTATTTACCCTTTGGTGGACTGATTCCGACCAGGACGCCCGCTCGAGGCTTTTGTCCTCTTTTCCTTTATCACCGGAAGCCGCGATCATCCGCGGTGAAATGTCGCTCTCTCCCTCCCCGTTTTGGTATCTGATGGGCAGAAACGACGGCCTCGTGACCGCATTTGCCCGGGAAGGAAATGCCGCAGTTTCCGCATCCGCGGCAAATACTCCGGACGTAAAAAGTTCAGCTGCAGCGCAAGCTGCGGCGCCGACCGCAGTTCCTTCTGCACCTGTCCCTCCATCTCCGGAAGCCTCAGCGGGAAAGGTATGGCAGCAGGTCGGATTTTTCAAGAACCGGGAATATGCTGATGAGCTTGTCGCCCAGCTGAAAAAACAGGGCTTTCAGCCCATAATCCGCAATGAAACCCGGCCGAGCGGGACGGTGTATCTTTCCGTTCTAGTTCCGGAAGACGCATCCCGTTCGGTAGGCCCCAAGCTCAAGGATGCAGGATTTGAGAGTTTCTTGCTGATTGATTGAACCGGGAAGCCGGGAAGCTTATTTGATGCGGTCGAAAACAACCGGCGGGGATCCGGCCAGGTTTACTGCTTCGATGGATACGGTCACCTCTGTCAGGGTTAGAATCTGCTGCTCGCCGGTGGAAACGGCCCTTTTTTCCGTCGATGCCAGATAAAAAACAGATTTTGATTTGGGCTGATCCGGTCTGAACTGAAGAATCGGCTTGTCCTTTACGGTCATTATCATAAAAAGACCGCTTTCGCTTCCCCCCGAGCCTGTCAGGGTATAGCGGGTATTATTGATCTGGAATTTTTGTCCGTCCGGGGAACTCCATTCCTTGGTGCTGGATGAGAGCATAGCTTTCAGCTGTACAATGGACTGTTCGGCTTCTGTTTTGGGAAGTACCGTATTGTTTGCCATTTTTTTATACACCCCGTCCCAATCCGAAGCAACTCCGATTTTCAATTTGACGTCTTCAAGTATTTTGATCCTGATTTCATCGATTCCGGTGAGTTCAATGTCTATAAGGCGGCGGATGCTCGGAATCGACTGATTCCGGGTGGTTAAATACGCACCATACCGTCTCGGCGCACCTGATTCGCGCAAATATAGTTCTTCCGTCGAACCGTTGTGAAAAATTATCTCTTTTTCATTCATATTGAAAAAGATGTATTTTGTATCCTTGGTTGAGCTCGATTCCGGCATATACCAGAGACCGGTCAGAAAATTCTCGAATGTGCTCAAGTCGCCATTCTGCAGCTGGCGGACCAGCTGCGTCTCTATCTTTTTTCCCGCAATGCGGGATTCGGAAACCTGCTCGTACCGCTTGACTGTCCTGTCCCAGCGGTAAATTCTCTCTATCTGGTCAAGGGTTTGCGGAGAATCAGGATCCGAATTATAGGTATAGATGGGATAACTGTCGCCGCTGGTCAGCCCGAGATTGTAGGCATCGGATCTTTTGATTTCCTGAATGGTGATCGGACCATCCGAACGGAGGTCCGCAACTGCCGTAAAGCTGATTTTCCCGTCTTTGTTGCTGACCGGCAGATACACCGCAAGAAGTTGGATATTGTCCGCGGTCATCCCGGAATAAATCAATGCATTTGTGCGGTCGCCGATGATATCCATGGCATAAAAAAGCAGGGTTCTGGACTGGGTTATACCCGTGCGGATACCCGTTATTCGGGTATATTCGCCGGTAAGTGGATTTTGAATTCCGGGAATCAGGTAGATATTGGGTTCCGATATTTTTTTGACCGCGCAGATCTGGTCAGCGACGTTATCCTTGTTCAGGTCTACGGTGATAGCCTGCAGAAAGGTTTCATCGCTGTCGAGTACGATCAGCGGCTGTGTTTTGGATTCGTCATAAACTGTGGCATCCTCGGCTGGAAGCACGTTGACCGGAATGGTATTTTTCACGATCGGAACGATAGTGCGTACCGATTTCCTTGTTTCCGGTAAAAAAGAAAGGTCGGACCGGCTGAAAGCGAGCCATATAAAAAGGCCCGTCAGCGCGGCAATAAACACAATAAGAACTGATCGCTTCATTATAATCCTACAAAACTGTCGGTTTTTCCTTTTTTTGCTCCTGTTCTCTTTCTTTTTTGCGTTTCAAAAAGATGATCAGAACAACAGCTATACAAAAAGAAATGAGAGCTGATATTATCACAATAATCGTAGAAAGGGGTAGCGGGGCTCCCTTTTCCGCCCCTGATTTACCTGTGGCACCGGCCGTTGATTCTTGTGATGCGGGATTGCCCGTACCTGCGATGGTTACTCCGGTTTCGTCGAGCGCCGTGCTTCCGTCCTCATTAATCCCGGTCAGGTCGGCATTTTTGCCGCGTGTTTCTTCTATTGAAGTGAAAAGTTCTTTACTGGTCTTTACCACCCGGTTCTGGATGTTCATATCCAGCGTAATTTCATACCAGGCATCATGCTGCAGTATCCGGGCTTCCGCGAGGTAGGGGCTGTCAAATTTCTCGGGAGAGCCGGCATAGCGGGAAGTCCACGGCGCTTCCTGTTTCAGGTCGGTAAGCAGGAGCATGATTTTAAAACGGTCATTTGTGCCGCGTTTGTCCAGCGCCCGCTTGATAGTGTCGAGCGCAAGTCCGATATCGGTATATTGACCGTCCGGCTTGATTAAATCGATGGTCTTTATGATTTTCTGCCGGTCACCCTCATTCTGTACCGTAAAAGTCAGCAGATTTTCTGCTTTTCCGTAAAAATCATACAGGGTAATCCAGTCACCGTCGATCAGTATCTGGCCGATCAGCTGATCGCGTACCCATTGATGCATGCTTTCAAACTTTCCGCTTTCAGCCATCGACTGGGATTTGTCAATCATCAAAAATATGTCGACGGGGATGGTCCGTTCCCCGGCCGGGAGGGGGCTAAATATGAAAAGGACTAGAATTAACGTGATTATATATCTTGTTTTTATCATTATTTACACTCCTTTATCAGTTTATACTATTAACTGAAATTTTGCACACTACAAAAAAAAAAAAATGCTTTACATAATCTTAACTATGTTTATAATGATAATATAGATTTATATCAGTTTCACAATAGAAATAAGGAGATAGTAGTATGGGAAGCATAGACCTGCCACGGAGCCCGAATGTATTTCATCCAGAGAAGCCTAGTGCAGTTGGTTCACGAAACTCGCTTGCGCAGGATTACCGCGATCAGCAAAAAGAAGTAAACCAGCTTCTTGAAGAAGAAACCAACAAGGTTTTGCATCACTTGAATTCCAAACTTCCCAAGGAAGTTCTCGAACGCCTTGATGTTATGGGCGGAGTCAAGGAAAAACTTTACAATTACTTTAACCAGAACTATCAGAATATGTTCAATCGTTACATGGTAACCGCTGAAGATGAAATGGTGAAAAAAGTTCGCGGATTCGTGGATCGCGAAGAAATGCGTGTTTTGAACCGCTATACCCCGAAAGAAATAGCCACTCTTCTTGACGAAGTAGGCGGAGCTGACAAGTTTAATACCGGTGAAATTGAAAAATCGATGGTAAATATGTATGGTCACCTTCAGGGCCATATTCAGCGCGGCGTTAATGACCTTGAAACCCTCACCAACTCACTGCTTCGCCAGAAAACTGACGTTGGTGCGTTTGTTCGCGGTGAAAATGCTTATTCTATCGTAAAATGCGCATTCAAGGACAATATTTACAAGCCGAAGACCGTTACCGATGTAAAGCTTTCAGTAAATATCCTTGATG
The DNA here is from genome assembly GCA_043775705.1 of Spirochaetales bacterium. Taxonomy (GTDB): domain Bacteria; phylum Spirochaetota; class Spirochaetia; order Treponematales; family Treponemataceae; genus Teretinema. Next base: position 14,351 of record JAYVSC010000150.1, read on the forward strand.
CAGAACTCATCAGCCCGATTTTCCAGTATCAGGCAACAGTTGAATACCTCATCAAAGATCTTCTGTCCAAGCACTATATGGACGAAATCGATAAAGCCATCGAAAAGATCAAGGACGAACGCATTGATCAGGGTCTTGAAGAAATGTCAGACGGCGAAATCATTTTCGCCCGCATGAACAAGGTAAAGGAATACGCATCCGACGACGTTGACAATCCCAAGAGCATCCGTTATGGCGTAATTGCCAAGGAACTCATGGAGCGCATCAACAATCTTCGCGCCGAAATTGATCCTGCTACCTTTGACCAGCTCAATATCCGCGAAAACCTCAAGAAAATCATTGATACCGAAAACATCCGCAACCGAGGATTCAATACCGCTATCAATTCGCTTACCTCAATTCTTGATACTTCGAAAATGGGATATCAGTATATTGAAAACCTCAAGAATGCACGCGAGCTCATCCTCCGCGAATATGACGATACCGATGCCGCTCATCTTCCGGATGAACGATATCAGATCCGCCTTCGCTACTATGACAACGCGCAGCTGAATGAAGAACGCAAGTCCTATGAAATCATGATCCGTTCGTTCGAAACCGAGGTTGAACACCTTTGGGACGTTCTGAACACACGCTACGAGGATTCAAAATTCCTGACCCGCGTTACCGATTTCAATGACCTCGCGAGACTCTACAAACGCAAGATCCGCAAGAATTACAAAGAAAAATCCGGTGACCCGGTCTATGAAGACATTGCAAAAGTTTGGGACGAAATTTCGTTCATCAAACCTGCAGAAACCGAAGTTGAAAAACTGAACAGGACCTTCCTGTTCGAAAAAGACAAGCTCCGCAAGAAAATCATTCTTATGCGAGACAAGCTCAAGAATATGTATAACTACCAGTATCCGATTGAACGTCGGGTAATGGAAGAACGCCTTACATTCCTTGAGTCCGAATTCAACAAGTTTGATTATATAATCAACCCTTTCCACCTTCAGCCCGGACTGCTGCTTGATCTTGACATCACCTCGATCAAACGCAAGAAGGCAACGCTTTACGGAATGGCAAACTGCCTGAACGAATTCCTGCACGGTGTTTCAAAAGGTTTCCAGGACGCGGCATTCGCATCCTTCAGCCGCCGCCGTTCAACTGTTCGTGCCGACATTGCACAGTCTTTCTCCCTCGACAACAACGAGGAATCAGGCGTTGCAACTCCTCCTCCCGGACGATCTGCCTATCTTGACATGCTGAATGAAGGTTCTGCCCCGGCAGCACTGGATGCACCGGTCAAGAAAGCAAGCGCTGCGCCGGCTAAAAAAAGCCGAACCCCAGCGTCTGTTAAGTCTGCCAAAGCTGGCGTTGTTGATTCAGGACGCGGACGACGTGGTCGCGCGCCGGTAGCAACAAAGGGCAAAAAGGGCCTCAAAGAGATTTAACGGATTCGGTTTGAATACATGAAAGAACCCTCGAAAACAGAAAAAAAGCTGCGTTTCGGGGGTTTTTTTTACAGTTTTAATCCGAAAATGAGATATACTTGAATAAATTGAGGAGGAAACGATGGTAGAGCCGGCTAATTTTTATGTCAGTCTGTCTACGCGGGAAGGATTTAACGCTTCCGTACGACACATTAATAAAACTCTCGAATTGCTTGATGCATGTGGTCCTAAAAAAAACATTGCAGATGAAATCAACAGGCTGCAGAACGAGAAATTATTGGTTTCCGAAGAGGTTCAATCCGCGGTAAATATGCTGCTGGTAGAAAAGGCCGGATACACCACGGTTTCCAGAAATATCAGCGCTGTCACCACTAATTCGGATTTAATTGTTCAGGAAACTTCCAAATGGAAAGCGGTCGATGTGGTACTCGGCTATCATCATCCTGATCTTGGTTTTATCGTTCTCAATCCAAAGAATTCCGAAAGCGTAAGCATCATTTCCGGTTTCCGAAAAAACGAACTGGTAATCATATATGCCGGATCCCAGGATTCAAGTCCTGCATCCCGCACAAATGCACAAGCCGCAATTGTCTGTCTTTTAGATATGCTTGAAGATAGAAAATCAAAGGTTCCCGCATCCCTCCTTTCCGGTCCGTATTCTTTTATCCAGCCGAAAAAAGCCCTCAAGGCAAAACCGGCTGCCGCTGTTCTTTCAAGAGGAAAAGCCTCAGGAACTTCGAAAACATCCGCCCGTGTCCCGGTATCTTCCCGTTCGGGAACATCCCTTTTCACCAATCATGAAACGCCCGCATCCGTTCCTGCCGCCCCTGCGGCTGCTGCACAGCCCGCGGCGGTTATTCCCGGTCAATCAAAACTGACTCCCCTTATTTCCGTCATTGTCTCTAATGAATTGTTCCATAACGGAAACGTCGAAGCCTGGAAACGCATAATCCGTAGCTTTAACGCCAAATATCCCAATCTGCAGGTATCGATCTATTATGACGGGGAACGGATCATTGATATCAATACCCTGTTCAAGTGGGGCAAGGTAAAACACGGAAGCTGCATTCAGTTCCGCGTGGCAGGCGACAACATTCAGGATCTGGCAAAACTTTCCAGGTATTTCAAACAGGGCGCAAGCTCACAGTATGAGGCGTTCCTGCACGGCTCTCCCGATACTGTTATGAATCTCTTCTAGGAGTGAATGCATGAAAAGTACTAATGCGATACATTTTTTTACCCAGAAAGAAACGGTCAATAAAAAAATTGATAAAAATCTGCTTGGTATCCGCGGACGTCAGGCAAACGAGTTCGCCGAACTCGGACTGCCGATTCTTCCCGGATTTATTATCGACTCAACTTTGGCACCGGTTCTTGAAGAAGAATCCGTATATCCGCTTGTCCTGCCGTTTCTTAAAAAATGTAGCGAACTGGTAGGGAAGTCCTATGGTTCGCAGGACAATCCGCTTCTTGTAAAGATTGTTATTTCACCCAATCTTGCGATAGCAAACTATCCGACGCTTCACAACTTCGGTTTGACCAAAACAACAATCACCGGATTCGAGAAAAATGTCGGGCAAAATTTCGCTGCTCATGAAGTACTGTTTCTGCTCAATGGTATCCTTTCAATCGAGAGGCAGTGTGCGGAGCTTGAAGAAAAGGCCGCCGATATTACTGCATTGACGGAGGCCTTGAAGGAAATCTCGGTAACGATACAGAGCGGGAAGGATATTCCCAGCGGCATCGACATCATGAACCGGTATGCAGCACTGCTTCCCGCAGGTTTTTTTGATACCGCAGAACAGCAGCTGGAAATTTCCCTCAAGGAGATCAGCCGTCTTCTCAAGCTTGATGACCAGAATGACGCAGATACAGCGATCCTTGTTCAGCCGATGGTTTACGGAAATTACGGAAAGGGATCCTGTGCAGGATCATTTTTCAGCCGGAATATCGTAAGCGGCGAGAAAAAACTTCAGGGCAAGTTTTTTGAAGAAAAGTTTGACGACATCAACGCGGTCGGAAAGGATATTAATTCCATTGATCCCGTTTCCCTGAAAAAGCTTCAACAGATCGCCTGGATGCTGGAAGATGACAGCAAGGATATCAGACAAATTCGGTTCACCATCGAAAATGGTCGGCTGTGGCTTATCGAACAGAAATCTGTCGTATCGAAAAGCACTATCTCCCTTATTCAGCTTTTGCTCGACCTGAACAAACGAAAAATAGTCAGTGATTCCTACGTGGTGAAAACAATCAAACCCGGAATCCTGAACGAGATTCTGCACCCTGTCCTTGATCTTTCCAGCATCAAGGAATTTAAAAAATCCTCCGGCGGTATTACCGGCGCTCCGGGCGCTGCGGTCGGACGGGTGTATTTCAATGTTGACACGCTTATCGATGCACAGCGCATTGCCAGGCAGAATGGCGAAGATACCCGCGGCATCCTTGTAATGGCCGCAACCTATGCCGGCGACGTGAAAGGAATCGAAGTAGCGACTGGCGTTTTGTCAAATGAAGGCGGCTATTCGGCTCATGCATCGGTAGTTGCACGTCAGTACGGCAAGATCTCTCTGGTTAGACCTGACATGGTGATCCGGGGTAAAAAAGCTACTCTCGGCGGACTGACTATCAATGAGGGCGATTTTATTACGCTTAACGTTCCTTACTATGGAGAATCGACTGTATTTCTCGGAAAGGCTTCATTGATCGAACCTGATCCTGAAACATCCGGGCTGCTCGAGTTTATCAGGATAACCCGTTCTTTCGTTCAGAATTTTCATGTGCGTGCGAATGCTGACAGTCCCCGTGATGCCCAGCTTGCGCTGCAGTTCGGCGCAGAGGGCATAGGACTTTGCCGGACTGAGCATATGTTTTTTAATGAAAAACGCATCAATGTCTTCCGCGAAATGATTCTGTCGGAGGATATGACCGAACGGAAAAAGGTACTTAAAAAACTGCAGAAAATGCAGAGTGAGGACTTTTACGGCATCCTCAAGGTGATGGGTGAACGCGAAGTGACGATCCGTCTTCTGGATGCGCCTCTGCATGAATTCCTCCCTCACAATGCTACAGAACTTGACGGATTTATTGCGCACCTGGCGGCGAAGACATCTGCCAAGATCAACAAGGCTGAGGTTCTCGAAAAAATCAATGCCCTATCCGAAATTAATCCCATGCTTGGACACCGCGGCTGCCGTATTGCAATTTCATATCCAGAAATCTACGAAATGCAGGTTCGCGCGCTTTTTGAGGCAGCCTATCAGCTTCAAAAAGAAAAACTCTCCGTGCATCCGGAAATCATGGTGCCCATCGTGATGAACTACCGGGAACTGAAGCAGATTGTGTATGGCAAGAAAATAGAAGGACACACCTATCAGGGTATTGTATCGATCGCAGAATCTGTCCGTGAGGAGCTTGGAGCCAAAGCGCTCGATTACAAGATCGGAACCATGATCGAGCTTCCTGCCGCGGCCCTCAGCGCAGGTGAAATAGCCCGATATGCCCAGTTTTTCTCGTTCGGCACGAATGATCTGACCCAGACAACCCTCGGGCTTTCGCGCGATGACTTCAATTCTTTCATGCCCGATTACACCATGTATGACTTGATCGACGGGAACCCTTTCGCGGTCCTCGATCCCCGTGTGCGTGAACTAATTGATATTGCCGTCAAGCGCGGTACTGCCGCCCGTCCCGACCTGTCGAAGGGTCTGTGCGGAGAGCATGGAGCCAGACCAGAAAACATCCGCTTCTGCATGGAAGCCGGTCTCGATTATGTGTCGTGCTCCTCGTATTCGGTTCCTATCGCACTTCTTTCTATCGCACAGCTTGAGCTGGAGAAAGCGGAGAAAGAAGGCAGGGTACTCGTTCAGAAGACTTTAAAAGATGCATCCCCGGCAAAGGCCGATAAACCGGTCCAAGCCGCAAAAACCGCGTCAGCAAAGTCTTCAAAAAGCGTCCCGGCGAAATCCGCTGCAAAGAAACCGGCAGCAGCCGCAAAACCGGTAGTGAAGAAGGCCGCTTCTGCAAAACCGGTAGTTTCTAAAAAACCTGCTGCAGTAAAAAAACCGGCAGCTCCCAAGAAACCTGCTGCGGCAAAACTGCCAGTCAAGAAGGCATCCGCGAAAAAACCGGCAGCAACGGTCAAATCTGCTAAGCCTGCAGCGAGCAAAAAAGGGGCAAAGCCGGATACAGTAAAAAAACCGGCAGCCAAGGGTAAAAAATGATCTTTTACTGATTTTTACAAAAAAGATCAGTTATCCAGCCGGTCCGATCCAGGACCGGCTTTTTTATTTTTGTACGGCGGGAATAGTACCCTCATCTGGCTGCCCGGGGGATGAGTATTCCTGCGTTGACAAATTCACTATCATTCTCTACTATATAGCAATCATGACAGCAAATGAACTCCGCTCCAAATACGTAGAATTTTTTAAGAGTAAGGGACATTCCGAGATTTCCGGCAAGTCGCTGATTCCGGAAAACGATCCGACAGTTCTTTTCACCACCGCGGGAATGCATCCTCTTGTTCCCTATTTAATGGGGGAAGAACACCCGGCCGGTAAGAGGCTGACGAATTATCAAAAATGCATCCGCACGGGAGATATCGATTCCGTTGGCGACCCGAGTCATTTGACCTGTTTTGAAATGCTTGGAAACTGGTCTCTCGGGGATTATTTCAAGAAAGAAGCCATCAATTTCAGCTTTGAATTTCTGACCAGCCCGAAGTATCTCAATATTCCTCTGGATAAGCTTTCGGTCACTGTATTCGCCGGCGACGCTGATGTTCCCCGCGATGAGGAATCCGCAGGCGTGTGGAACGGGCTTGGCATACCAACCGAACGCATTCATTTTCTGCCGCGCGAGGATAACTGGTGGGGCCCTGCCGGTGAGACCGGTCCCTGCGGCCCCGACACCGAGATGTTCATAGATACCGGAAAGACTGCTTGCGGGCCTGATTGCCGACCCGGCTGCCGGTGCGGGAAATACATTGAAATATGGAATGACGTTTTCATGCAGTACAGCAAGCAGAAAGACGGTACCTACCTGAAGCTTGACCGCACTTGTGTCGATACCGGAATGGGAATCGAGCGCACCGTAGCTATGCTCCAGGGAAAAAAATCCGTATACGAAACTGAAATTTTCAAGCCGATAATCGCCAGTGTAGAAGCGCTGACCGGAAAAAAATACGGTACCAATGAAGCCGATGATATGTCCATCCGCATCATATGCGACCATGCCCGTGCCTCATCCTTTATTCTCGGAGACGCAAAAGGGGTAACTCCCTCCAACGTCGGAGCGGGTTATGTGCTCCGACGCCTGATCCGCCGCGCGGTCCGTCACGGGCGTAAGCTCGGCATCGACGGCCTCTTTCTCTCGATACCCGCCCAGGTGGTGATCGACATGTTCAAGGGACCCTATCCCGAGCTTGGCGAAAAAGCCGCTTTTATCATCGCCGAACTGAAGGCAGAAGAGCAGAATTTCCTTGAAACCCTTAAAAAGGGCGAGGCCGAATTCGAGAAAATGCTTCCGAACCTCCTGAAGAATCCGCAGCGGACAATGGCCGGACGGCTTGCATTCAAACTTTATGATACGTATGGTTTTCCCATCGAGCTTACCGAGGAACTTGCCCGCGAAGGCGGATTGACGGTTAACCGCGAGGAATTCGACGAAGCCTTCAAAAAGCACCAGGAATTGTCGAGAGCCGGCAATGAACAGGTATTCAAGGGCGGTCTTGCCGACCACTCTGAAGAAACCACCGCTTATCATACCGCGACCCATCTTCTACAGAAAGCCCTGAAAATGGTACTTGGGGAACATGTCGCGCAAAAGGGTTCGAATATAACTGCGGAACGAATGCGGTTCGATTTTGCCCATACAGAACCGATGACACCGGCACAAATAGCCGAGGTGGAACGGATCGTGAATGAACAAATCAAGGCTGATCTGACCGTAAAAATGGAAATGATGAACCTCGAAGAAGCGAAAAAAAGCGGTGCGATGGCCCTTTTCGGCGAAAAATACGAGAATACCGTCAAGGTGTATTCAATCGGTGATTTTTCAAAAGAAGTATGCGGCGGACCTCATGTGGAAAAAACCGGCGGAATGGGAATATTCAAAATTCAAAAGGAACAGTCTTCTTCAGCTGGAGTCCGGCGTATCAGGGCTATCCTCGAGAAAACTGTCAGCGCGTAACTTATTGCCAGTAATACTGTTGTAATAGTACATAATCCGAGAGAGATCAAAGAGGGAAATATATGAAGCGTATAGTGTTCAGTGTGTTTTTTTGTGTAATGATGGCCGGTCTTGTTTCAGCCCAGTCGGATTTACAGCCGATCGCAAACGTCAAACTTCAGAAAAGCGAGCCCATTACCCTCAAACAGCTGAAATCCCGGATAGAAGCGTATCAAAAGGAACTCGGCCGGATAATGAATATCGATGAAAAGAAAAAAGTTCTCGATACTCTGATAAACGAGCGTTTGGTAGTACAGGCTGCCGACAAAGACGGCATCAAGGTTACCGATTCCGAAGTCACACAGAATTTTAACCAGATGATATCCCAGCAGGTCGGAAAGGCGGTCACGGAAGTTGAGTTCGCCCAGATGATCAAGACGCAGACCGGTATGGCGCTCGATGATTTTATGCGCGCGCAGAACGGCATGAGCCTTGCGGAGTATAAAACCTTTTTGAAGAGCCAGCTGATCGCTCAGCGCTATGTAATGACAAAAAAACAGGCTGAACTGCAGAATATCGCGGGGCCCTCAGATGCAGAAATCAGGTCTTATTATGAGCTGAACCAGCAGAATTTCGTTCAGACGGAAATGGTCAAATTATTCCTTGTTGTCGTGCCGAAAGGGGACGCCTCGACCGCTGCAGACACAAAGCTTCTCGATTTTCAAAAGCAGCTAAAAGATAAACCGCAATCGAGCACCGAAATCAAGATCAAGTCACAGGCGGCAAATTCGGGTTTTCAGGCAGGTGATTTATATATCAACAAAAATTCGACCGCCTCGCAGCAGCTGGGCATTTCAATGGAATCCCTCCTGAAGATTTTCAAGATGAACGTCAATGAAGTGTCCGACGTAACCGAGACGGCTACTGATTTTCAATGCTTTATCGTCCAGGAAAAATACCCGGCCAAAATTCTGAGCATCGCTGACGTCGTGAAACCCGGCACAACGGTAACCGTATACGAATATATCAAGAATAACATGATGGCTCAGTCCCAAAATGCGGCTGTCAACGACGCTCTCGTTCAGCTCATAAATGACCTGCGCAAACCCGAAAATTTCCAGATTCTGAAAAGCGGAGCGGAACTCGATAAAGTTCTGACGTGGTAATCTGATGGCAGGACGACGAAAAGGCCGAATTTTGGCGTTCCAGGCTCTCTATGCCTGGGACGTATCCCGTCTCTCTCTCTCTGATTTGCTTGATTTTGGATGGATTGAGGAAGAAAAACGCACACGGCTCGGGGAAGACGGTATTGCGTTTCCCCGCTTGATTATTGCTGGCACCATAGAACATATTGAACAGATAGATCTACTGATCAAGGAAAACGTCACAAACTGGGATTTCGACCGCCTGAACAGGGTCGATCTTGCCATTCTCCGCATGAGCGTGTATTCACTCTTATTCCAGAAAGATATGCATCCTTCCATCGTCATAGACGAGGCAATAGATATATCCAAGGAATTCGGATCCGATGAATCCTATCGCTTTGTAAATGCGGTGCTGGACAGCATCCGCATCAAGTCGGCGGGAAGTCCCGTGCCGTGATATCCGGCAGAAGCGCGTTCATCCGTTATTTCCATCCCGCCTTGTTTGTACTGCTGTGCGCGCTTCTTCTCCTTTCCTGTTCCCCTCAGGATAATTCTCTCTCCTTTTCGCGTTATCTTACGCAAATCGATACAATTTCCGCTTCGGGAGATGCAGAACTGGCCCTGAAAAAACTCGTTTCCCTGCGTTCCCGGGCTTCGAGTTCGAGCCAATGGCTTTCTCTCGTGAAGAGGGAACGCGCTTTGCGGGACTTCCCCCAAGCCGCTGATACGCTTAAAAAAGCACTGAAGCAAATGCCTGCGAGTATAGAACTCACGGCTGTTCTTGCCGATACCCTGATCGAAATGGATCAAAGCGATGCCGCCTGCGCCTATTCGCGTGCGCTGACAGATTCCCCCTTTGCATCCACTGCCTCTCTTGCAGAAATAACGCGTGCCGCCAAAGCGGATCCGTATAAAATTGATCCTGTATTTTGGACCCTTGCCTACCGCGCAACGGGAAATCCTTACTTTCAGCGAAATGCCGTTGTCCTCTACGCCCGAAACGGAAATTTTTCCGAAGCATGCGCGATTGGTCTGACTGATAATATACTTGCCGATGATGCATATTTTCATGCCCTGCTTTGTTATGACTCGGGGTTTTACGAGAGGGTATTCCATTATCTCGATAAATCGTCTGTATCGGGAAGAAGTTCGCCTGAACTTGCCCTTATGGCTGACAGCGCTGCACGAATGAACGATACTCCTTCCGCCCGTGTATTCTGGATTTCAGATATTACGGTGAATCCCTCTCTTTCTCCGCTTCCCTACTATAATCTTTCGCTGACATCGGACAATTCCCTGGAAGGGAGGGCTAACCTTGAATCCTGCTTCGGCTATTTTCCCGCGTATTATCCCGCGGTAGTGAGGTATGTCCGGAGCATTCCCCTTAAGACTATGAGCGGACCGGAAAGCCCGATTACCCTGGAACTGGAAAAGAAGGGGTTCAGGAGCCTTGAGAATGAGGAAAAGCTTCGAAATGCGCCCCTCGATGCGAAGGCGGCGCGTAAAGTGCTTGATGCGGCTCTTTCCAGGCCTGAAGCAGCCCAGGACAGCCGGTTTGTTCTTGAGGATTTCCGTTTTAACCAGCTTAATTCGGTGGATGCCGTCCGTTCAGCCTCGGAGATGTGGAAACTTCTTGAAAGAAAACCGGGAGATCCATTTATTCATTCGTATGCGGTATGGTATTTCGCATTCATCAGGAATTTTGATGCCTGCTTTGCCCTGAATAGGGAAGTCATCAGTACCCCTGGTCCTTCGGTTACATCAGGAGTTCCGGATGACGCTGGTGCTTTTTATCGCGGTCTTGAAGCTGCCTTCCGCGGGGATCTGGTTCGCTCCGAGGAAGAATTTCGCATTGTTGCTAATAATGAACAGGATGCTTGGTGCGCCCTAGCGAATATTGCGAAACTGCATGTAAAAAAGAATGATTTTGCCTCAGCCTTCGATGAAATTTCCATTGCGGCAGGTCTTGCCCCTGACAATAAAATAAAAAGTGAATTGTTTTATGAATCGGCTAAAATACTGCTTGAATCGCGGGAAAATGAAAAAGCGCTGCATCTTCTGGGCTATGCCCTGGAAATCGATCCTTCAAACTATAAAGCTGTGCTGCTGATTCATGAACTGGAAGCAGTGAAATAAAACGGGCAAAAAAAAACAGCCGGAATACGCGATCCCGGCCGGTTTCTGTAAAAAATAACAGTTATTCGATTACTGCAATAATATCGGTTCCCTTCAGAATCAAATGGTCTTCCCCATCTATCTTAACCTGGGTTCCTGCGTATTTGTCATACATTACTTTTTGACCCACAGTCACTTTGATCTTTTCTTTGTCATCACCGATAGCAATTACGACTGCGGTCTGTGTTTTTTCCTGAGCTGTGTCCGGAATAATGATTCCGCTCGCTGTTTTTGCCTCAAGTTTGTCTGTTTTTACCAGAACACGGTCCGCCAATGGTTTTAATTTCATTTATATCTCCTGCAATATGAAATATACGAAAAAAACCTAGAAGGGGTCAAGCGTTTTTGATAGTGTCTTTTGAATCATATTGATACAGGATTGGGGTGATTTGACATCCCTGTGTCAAATTTACACATTTGTGGGTTTGTAAAAAAGTCAACAAAAAAAGAGAGTGATTTTTCGGTAATTTATTGATGTATCAAGTTGTTATACTATAAGGATTTATCAGGAAAAAGTTGCTGTTAACGAAAAACTGAATTGTTGGCATGAATGTTGCTTATCATATATATCACTTAATGCAACTAAATAGAGGTTGATATGGTAAATACATCAGTAAAAAGAGCAACTAACGATGAAAACATTCTCTCCACATATTTGAAAGAAATCAATACTATTCCACTATTAAGCCGGGAAGATGAATATGCATATGCAGTTTCTGCTTCTGCCGGGGACAAAATGGCGAAAGAAAACCTGGTAAAATCCAATTTACGGTTTGTGGTTAATGTTGCTAAAAAATACCAAAATCAGGGCTTGCCTTTGATGGACCTGATAAGTGAAGGGAATATTGGCCTCCTGAATGCCGTGGAACGTTTTGATGCGACGAAAGGATATCACTTCATATCATATGCAGTGTGGTGGATCCGTCAGGCTATCCTCAAGGCTATTTGCGAAAAGTCACGCATGATCCGCCTTCCCTTGAATCGCGCCAATGAACTGGTTCAGATCGAGAAAGCTCGCAAGGTTATCTCGAACAACAGGACCGAAGAGTCGGAGCTTAAGGAAATTGCAGGTTTGTTGAACATGAGCCCGGACCATGTCCGCGATATCGTAAATATTTCGCGGGAAATGATATCCCTTGATACACCTCTTTCCGCTGACCGGGACAGCAACAGCGTGGGCGACTTTCTTGAGGATGATCAGTATGAGCAGCCTGAAGACTATGTGATCGAATCGAATCTCCGCGCTGATATTGATGACATTCTGTCATCTCTTACCGGCAAGGAAGCCGAGGTTATTCGTTTCCGTTTCGGCTTGAACGGATATAAAGCGATGTCGCTGAAGGAAATCGGGGACCAGTTCAATCTGACCAAGGAACGCATCCGCCAGATTGAAAAAAAGGCGATTAAGAGACTGCAGCATCCGACCAGAATGAGCCGTCTTGAAGCCTATGTAGCCTAACAGGCGATTTCGCGGTATATTTCCGCACATGATACATGCAGTAATTTTTGATATGGACGGGCTTCTGTTTGACACAGAAGCCCTTTATTTAAATTCGGTGAGGTCGGTTTCGGCCTCTTTGGGTTTTACTGTCAGCGATGAACTGGTGCACTCCACCATTGGACGAAATTATACTGATTCCCGCATTTTGATGAAGTCCGCTCTGGGGCCGGACTTTCCCTACGACGAACTGATGGCTGCATCGAAGGTGTGGATGAAAGAACAGATGGCCGAAAATGGCCCCCCTGAAAAGAGCGGTATCAGGATACTTTTTGATTTTCTGCAAACCAAAAATATTCCCATAGCCCTCGCCACTTCAACCAGCGAGAAAACGGCGAGGCACATGATCGAGCGTGCGGGGCTTACACGGTATTTTTCCGCCTTTGCATTCGGTAGCGAGGTGAAAGAAGGAAAGCCCGCACCCGAAATATTTCTGCTTGCCAGGGACCGGCTTGGCGGTTTTCCTAGCGGTGACTGTGCGGTCTTTGAGGATTCTCCGGCGGGATTGAAGGCGGCCCATGCTGCCGGAATGAAGAGTGTATTCGTTAAGGATTTGATTGAACCCGAACAGGCTGTATTGAATCAAGTCTGGAAGCGGATCGACAGCCTCGAAACAGCCGCTTCCGATTCATTTTTCGGTATTATGCAATAATTATGCAAATAAAAGCGTTTTTATGCATAATTATGCTTGACTCAATTAGTTCATTTAGATATTATGAGTTTAGCAAGAAAGCAAGGACGTTTCTGCACGATATGTGCGGAAACGTCCTTTTTTTATATGATGGAATCTTCGGGAGGTTTGAATGAGCATATTATCCAAAGCTGACATTATTCTTCTGGTAAAGGAAAATGATGTCCAGTTTATCCGTCTTCAGTTTACCGATTTATTCGGACAATTAAAAAATGTCGCAATTACGCCGAGTCAGCTGGATAAATGCCTTGATAATAAGTGCATGATTGACGGATCTTCCATCGAAGGGTTTGTCCGCATTGAAGAATCAGATATGTACCTGCATCCCGATCTGGATACTTTCGTTGTGCTTCCCTGGAGGCCTCAGCAGGGAAAGGTTGCACGCTTTATCTGCGATGTGCATATGCCTGACGGAAGTCCGTTCGAGGGTTCTCCTCGCTATATTCTGAAGCGGCAATTGGACAGGGTCAGAGATATGGGTTACATTTTCAATGTAGGGCCCGAGCTCGAATTCTTTCTTTTTCAGACAAATGATAAGGGTGACCCGACGACGGAAACCCATGACAATGCGGGCTATTTTGACTTGGGTCCCACCGATATGGGAGAGAATGCGCGCCGTGAAATGGTGCTGGTTCTTGAACAGATGGGTTTTGAGGTTGAGGCTTCCCATCATGAAGTCGCGCCAGGCCAGCACGAGATAGATTTCCGCTTTGATGACGCCCTTACCACAGCGGACCGGGTAATGACCTTCAAGCTGGTCGTCAAGACGATAGCCCAGAGACACGGCCTGCACGCAACCTTTATGCCCAAACCGATTTCCGGGATTAACGGCTCGGGTATGCATACGAATATGTCCTTGATGAAAATCAATGACAAAGGAAACACGAATGTGTTCTGCGATGAAAAAGACCCATTGGGATTGAGTTTGCTCGCGCGCCAATTTATTGCCGGCGTCCTCGCGCACATGAAGGGGATTACCGCAATTACGAATCCTACCGTGAACTCATATAAAAGGCTCGTTCCCGGTTTCGAAGCGCCAGTCTATATTGCCTGGTCGCCTTCAAACCGGAGCCCGCTGATCCGCATACCGGCGGCCCGGGGTAAATCGACGAGGGTGGAGTTGCGGAGTCCCGATCCAACCTGCAATCCATATCTTTCATTCGCGATTATTCTCGCCGCTGGTTTGGATGGAATCGAAAAGAAAATGGTTCCGCCTTCGACGGTAGAGCAGAATATCTTCCTGATGACCGCGGAAGAGCGCACTTCGCAGGGTATTTTCAGTTTACCCGGAAGCCTTGAAGAGGCGCTGGGATTTTTTAAGATCAACCCGCTGGCTAAAGACGTGCTCGGCGCGCATGTTTTTCCCAGGTTTATCGAGGCAAAGGAGAAGGAGTGGGATGAATTCCGCACCAAGGTTACCCCGTGGGAGCTGGATTCATACCTGACCAAATATTGACATGAAAAGTGTAATCATAGCTTTTTCAAATCCTTTGCTCACCAATTGGGTATCCACGGTTTTGCTCCGCGGGGGCTACTCGATCGAGTACTCCTGCAAAACCGGCGCCGATGTCGCCCGCGTCGCCGATTTCTGCACCAGTCCTGTCGTGGTATGCGGATTTCAGTTTCCGGACATGACCGCCGAGGACCTCACGGAACTCCTGAACGGTCAGCTTGCGATGATTACAGTGGTACTGCCCCATCAGCGGGATTTGATCGAAAGCGATGACCTGGTCGTAGTCCCTTATCCGCTGAGTTCCATGGAACTGCTGCAGGCGATTGAACTGGTCGAGAACACCGCGGCCCGGCGTGCCGTGACTGTCAGCTCCTCGCCCAGGGAAATAGGCTTTCATTCAAGGGAGCGGCCAGCCGAGGAAAAGCTTTTGATTATAAAGGCAAAGAATATGCTGATGGATCAATTTGAAATGACCGAGTCCCAGGCCCACCGGTTTCTGCAGAAATCGAGCATGGACCGGGGATTGAAGCTGATAGACGCGGCAAATATGGTTATTGAACAATCTTTGGGCTTATAGGTATATCGATACGGAGGTGCATATGAAAAAGCTGGAAGTTATCATCCGACCGGAGAAGCTTGAAATCGTCAAGAACATTCTTAACGACTCAGGCGCATCCGGCATGATGGTTACGAACATCATGGGATTCGGAAATCAAAAGGGGATTACACATATCTACCGTGGTACCGAATACACAGTTAATTTATTGCCGAAACTCAAGGTCGAGACGGTCGTGGCTGATGACAAGAAACAGAGAATTGTAGACGAACTGTGCAAACAGGTCGCGACGGGAGCGCACGGTGACGGAAAGATATTCATATATGACGTTGAGGATGCGGTACGTATCCGCACGGGAGAGAACGGCAACATAGCATTGTAATGTTTGTATGCTTCACCTTCAAAGGGGATTGGTGATGGGCGTGGTAACGCGCTCATGGTACCAGTTCCCTTTTTTTTATTTCTCATCGACTGGAGGTTTATGATGAAGAAAATTGTTAAATATGTATGTATGGCCGCCCTTATTTCCTTGGGTATCAGCATGTATGCGGCAACGAGCAATGGAGCAGATCCGACCGGCGCCGGCTATGCGGCGGCGAGCGTCGCTCCGGACGCGACTGTCGCTTCCGTCGCCGCTACGGTTGGCCAGGTTTCCTTCGGGCTTAATTTTGTATGGATTATGCTCACCGGCTTTGCGGTATTCTTTTTTCAGTGCGGCTTCGCTATGGTCGAGACTGGGCTTTGCAGGACCAAGAACAGCTCCCATACCATGACAATGAACTTTATGGTGTTCCTTGTCGGCTGTATCGGATACTTTATTTCCGGTTTTGCCTTTCAGTTCGGCGGTATAAGCGCGTCCGGGCTTGCTCCATCGAGTCTTGGAACGGGCGTCGCAAATGCCCTGAACGGACTCGTTTCGATTCCGGGTCTCGGCGGAATATTCGGGACCAAGGGATTCTTCCTGAGCAGCGGCGGAACGTATGATGTCGGCATCTATGCGCTCTTTTTCTTCCAGATGGTATTCATGGATACCACGGTCACGATCCCGACCGGCGCCATGGCGGAACGCGTCAAGTATTCGGCGATGATCATTACCTCCTTCTTTGTCTCGATGTTCTATTATCCGCTGTTCGGCAACTGGATGTGGGGCGGCGGCTGGCTCGCAAAGCTCGGCGTAACCTTCGGCCTTGGAAACGGAGGCGTTGACTTTGCCGGTTCCGCGGTAGTTCATGCGATGGGTGGAATGATGGCTCTTGCCGGCGCTATCGTGATCGGGCCGCGAATCGGAAAGTTCAAAAAGGATGGAACCGCAAGGGCGTTTCCCGGTCACCATTTGCCCATGGCGATCGTCGGAACTATCATCCTGTTTTTCTGCTGGTTCTCTTTCAATGCCGGTTCTACCCTGAACGGTTCTGATCTTCGGCTCGCGGTCGTCGCAACCAACACCATGATTGCAGGCGCCGTCGGCGGTCTTGTCGCAATGTTTTTTGTCTGGACAAAATACGGGAAACCGGATCCGTCGATGACGATTAACGGCGCCCTTGCCGGACTTGTTGCCATAACCGCACCCTGTGCTTTCGTTCCCGCTTGGGCCGCGGCATTGATCGGGCTTGTTGGCGGATTCTTGGTCTGTCTGTCCGTGCCTTTTATCGAAAAGAAGTGCAAGATCGATGACCCCGTCGGTGCGATCTCGGTTCATGCGGTTAACGGTGTATGGGGCGTCATTGCCCTCGGCCTTTTCGCCGATGGTTCCTACGGCGCCGGATGGGGAGGCGTTTCCACCCCGGTTACCGGGCTTTTTTACGGGAATCCGTCTCAGCTTCTAGCCCAGCTGGCGGTGGTCGCGGTTCTCGTTGTGTGGGGTTTCGGATTGTCCTTTGTCTGGTTCAAGCTTTTGGACCGGGTTTGGGGAATCCGGGTTTCTCCTGCAGCCGAGCTTGACGGTCTTGATATGCCGGAGATGGGCGCAGTCGGGTATCCCGAGTTTGCCGTCGCGAAAACCGGTCTTGATTATCCCCATCCGGATAATGCCGAAGTCCGGGAACTGCGGTTTGTGAAGGATATTTTCAAGAAATTGATATGAGCGCCCTTTTCGCCCATCTTGCGGCGAAAGGGTAAATCGTGTATATTTCAGTGACACGAGCTTCAAAAAGCTGTTTATAGAGCCCGGTCGATTGGCCGGGCTCTCTTTTTTTATTTTTCTTGAAAAACGCGGGGGTGGGGATGAAATCAAAATTTATTTTTATTACCGGTGGTGTTGTTTCATCACTGGGCAAGGGTATTACGGCGGCATCCATCGGTCTGCTGCTGAAAAGCCGCGGAATCAAGGTCGTAAACCAGAAATTTGACCCCTATCTCAATATCGATCCGGGCACAATGAATCCCTACCAGCATGGAGAAGTATTCGTCACCGAGGACGGCGGCGAGACTGACCTGGACCTTGGCCATTATGAGCGTTTTACCGACGTTCCCCTGCACCGGTTCAACAATACCACGGCGGGAAAGGTGTATCTTGCCATCCTCGACCGCGAGCGCGCGGGCGGCTATGCAGGAAATACCGTTCAGGTGATTCCCCATGTAACCGATGAAATCCAGAACCGTATTTTACAAACCGCAAAGGAAACGGGGGCCGACGTCATTATTACCGAAATCGGCGGAACCGTCGGTGATATCGAGTCCCTTCCCTTTATCGAGGCAATAAGGCAGATAAAGTACAAGGTCGGCAAGGAAGACTGCGTTTTTGTCCATCTCGGCCTTCTGCCCTACCTGAAGGAATGCGGGGAACTGAAAACCAAGCCGATGCAGCACAGCGTGAAGGAATTGCTCGGGTTCGGTATCCAGCCCGATATCATCATGTGCCGCAGCGAAAAGCCCCTGACCAAATCGATCCGCGAAAAACTGGGGCTTTTCTGCAACGTAGCCCAGGACGCGATAGTCGAAAACTTGAGCGCGAAATCAATTTATGAAGTTCCCCTCATGCTCGAGCATGAAGGGCTTGGTAAAAGCCTCTGCAAGCTTCTGAACCTTCCCGACACCAAGCCGAACCTCGACGAATGGCAGGCGATGGTGCAGCGGTACTATCATCCCGAAAAGGAAATCACCATTGCCCTAGTGGGAAAATACGTTGAGCTTCATGACGCGTACCTCAGCGTCGCGGAAGCCCTTACCGCAGGCGGCATATTCCATAACGCCCGCGTCAAGATCGACTGGATAGACGCGGAGAAAATCACGAGCGCGGAGAAAGCCTCGGAGCTGCTTTCGAAAGTGCAGGGCATCATCGTCCCCGGCGGCTTCGGCGACCGGGGTACTTCGGGCATGGTCCTGACGGCCCAGTTTGCGCGCGTGCACAATATTCCCTACTTCGGGATATGTCTCGGAATGCAGATTGCGGTTATCGAGTTTGCGCGCAATATCCTCGGCATGGCCGACGCCAATTCGTCCGAATTCAATACTTCGACGGAATTTCCGGTAATCGACCTGATGCCCGACCAGCAGGGCGTCAAGCTCGGCGGAACTCTGCGCCTCGGCGTGTGCCGCTGCGTGATTACCGAGGGTAGCCTCGCGGAAAAAGCCTACAAGCTGCATGACATACAGGAGAGGCACCGACACCGGTACGAGTTCAATAACCTGTATCGGGACCAGTTCGAAGCCTCGGCCCTGAGACTGACGGGAAGGAATCCTGAGCGTAATCTCATCGAGATAGTCGAACTTTCAGATCACCCCTGGTTCGTCGGCGTGCAGTTCCATCCCGAATTCGGCTCGCGCCCGAACCGCCCGCATCCCCTGTTCAGGGACTTTATCGGTGCCTCGGTCAAGCTGCTTCCGTAGGTTCTTGCGTGCTGCAATTACGGAATGCTGCCCTGCAGCGCATCGAGTTTTACCGTAAGGTAGATGCGGCTGTTTCTGACCAAATCGATTGATTCCACGCCCTGAAAATGATTTACTGCGCCGAACGCGATTCTGCTTCGGCCCGCTTCCGCCTCAAACTCGAAACCCGCATACCAGTTCTTATCTATCAGTATATTGAACATAGTTCCGTTCCTAGGTGTCGCCGCCCCTGCGGCGGCGGTTCCAGACGAAATCAGTTTTTCCATATAGAAACGGCTGTTTATTCCCTTTGGAAGGACGAGGGCGGCCTGCACAATCGTTCTTCCCGGATACAGGCAGTCAAGGCTTTCGCCCTTTGGATTTACGAGGGTGATTGGGAGCGGGGCAGCGGGCGGCAGATCAAACCAGCGCGAACGTATGCTGAGCTCTCCCTGCAAGTCCTTTGTTCCCGCGGCGGCCGCCGCGTTGACTTCCGCCGAGAGAAAGAGGGAAGTCGATATCGAAGGGAAGCGCGATACGAGCAGAGTCGGGGTCAGCTTGAATTTTAAAGCGGCATTAGTCCCCCTCATTTTACTTCGGTAAAGATCCAGACCGGCACTTCCCGTTATGCCCGTTTTCCAGGGGATTGCATCCGAAGCCTTGAAGACTGTCAGGGCCGACCGTTCGGCGTTTGCCCGGACTCCCGTCACGAGGGAGAAGTCAGTGAGGTCCCGGTAAAAAGAGCGGCGATAAAACGGGCACGAAAAAGAGGCGAGCCCCGATGACGATTCCCTGAAGATTTCCGCACGTGAATCGAGCGAGAGCTGCCTCTCGCCGTAGAGCATCAGTGTGCCTGTCTGAACCGGGAAGGAAGCGAATACGAACGCGTCGGCCTGATTTATTTCCGGATACCACTTTCCCCCGAGGGCGAGCATATTTCCCTGCGAACCGTTTTGGAGCGGGTAACCTTCAAAGATTGCGAAGGCTCCGGCTCCGAAGGCGTGCTCATTATCTCTCAGGGCAAGGTATCCGATTGACGGCATCCACAACGAAGGACGGGGAATATTGTAAAAGTTTTTTTCGTCCAGGAGTATGGGCTGAGTTGTGTCCATCCGTATTCCTTCGGTTCTCGGAAGCAGGATTTTATCCTTTTTTTTCTTTTCGTCTTTTTCTCCGCTCGGGTAGGGGGTGAAAAGGGGATAATCCGAGGCAAGGCCGCCAATGTTATATACGGCACCGGGACTCGACGGGCCAGGATAGTCAGGAATGGCACCCCATTCAGAGTCTGGTTTCATTTTCAGCACATAGCCGTTGCCGGAATAGGACGCATAGCAAATACCCTGCGCGGTTTTTTCCGCCCAGAAGGCGCCGACGGGATCGGACACAACCGGAGCCTTTTTGCCGTCACGGTATTCCCATACCTCAAGCCTGCCCCGCTCATTCGACGAAAACAAAATGCTGCCCTCGGCGGTCCACACCGGATAGGCGATGTCGATGAGAGGTCCGTCCGCATTCACCAGGGCCTTGACCGCGGAGTCCGGAACGGGATAGGCGAATTCGTATGCCGGCATGGGCGCCGACGCAAGGATGGCCCGTTTCCCGTTAAGGATCAGAAATGATATTTCTTTTCCGTCAGGGGACAGGGCGGGCTGAATGTAGCTTTGCTCGTGCGACTCGAGAAGAATGCGTCTCTCTCCCGTCCTGATGTCGACTTTGACCAGGCGGTACCGGGTGTCAGAAAGCTCGACGGCGACGAGGGTATTTCCCGATCTGCTCAAGGCAGGCTGGAAAAGACTGCTTCCGCGCGTGAGCTGAACGAGACCGCTTTTTTCGCTCCATGAGTACAGATCCGTTTCCGCACTCGAGCCGGGCATGAGGTCTCTCCGCGCGCTGACCAGGGAGGCAATCACCCTTCCGTTTTCGCTTACGGTAAGGGAGAGCTCGTCCGCAAAGACGCCTTCGAAGAGAATTTTTTCTTCCCCGGTCGCGGGATCGAGACGGACTGCCGCGCGGTCCTTCCCCTTGATGTCGCGCAAAGTAAAGATGCCGTCGGAAGCTATAAAGGCCGGCCGGTAATAGTCGGAATTTAATGCTCTCGGGGTAATTGTTTTTCCCTCGGGGATTTTTCGTTCTTCTGCGTATTTTTTGGCCAGCGACACGCGTACGTCCTGGAAAATTTCTTCAACCGTCATTCCCGTGACGAGCCTGACCGCTTCCCCGTAATCCCTGCCGGCCGTCCGGTTCCGCTCGATATCTGCAACGGCGGTTTTCCCCCAGCGATCCGAGATGCTCTGAATCATGAGGTAGCCCATGACGTATATTTGGCCGCGGGGCGGCATCTGCTCAAGCCCTATCTCATCGAAATGGAGAAAGGAGTTCTCGAGCGCGGGCGCTTTATAGTAGAGCTCGAAAAAGGGACTCCGCCCGCGCCCTCCGTCGGTCAAGGCGGTTTCAAGGTACGTGGTCAGTCCTTCCAGCGCCCATCCCGGAATTGCGGAGAAATTGACGATGTTCCAGAAAGGACCGAAAATATCCGAAACGGTGTGCTTTTTCCCCTCAAAGGAAAAATTGGCGATATGGGTCAGTTCATGGGTAAAGAACAGGGTGGACCAGTCTTCCCGGTAGCCGATGTCGGGCGAGAGGGGCGGGGTGGTAAAAAAGCCCATATACATGCTGAGCCCCTCGGCATAGGCATTCACCATGTCGGTTCTGCCGGTGACGAGCACGTCGGTCATTTCGGGCGGGGTGCTGTATATTTCGGAGAGTTTGTTCCACGCGGGGTCTGCCGCCGCGGCGAAGGCAGCGGCCTGAGCCTTTGAGGCGTCTTCATAGATAAACCTGAAGTGATTGGTCGAGGCCTGCTTCCATCCCCTGAATGGAGTTGTTTCCTCGGCTTGGAGCAAAGAGGGGCAGATGAGGGAAGCGCACAGCAGCGATACGCACAGCAGCGAAGCGTTCATGAGGGAGGCACTTACACGCGGCGCGTGAACACGATATTTATCCGATTGAGTTTTCATTACCTGCAATGATAGCACACGCGCTATCTTTGTTCGAGGAGAAGGTCGAAGGCGGCCTTTCGGGCATCGAGAAGGATAGCGTAGTCCCTTATGGGATCGGCAAGGCTGAATGCGACGTAGCCTGACTGCTGGATTCCCGTAACGTCCCCCGGTCCGCGGATTTTCAGGTCTTCCTCGGCTATGACAAAGCCGTCCGTCGTCTCGTGCATCACCTTGAGCCTTGCCTTTCCGTCCTCGGTGAGGTTGGCGGCATAGACCAGGAAGCAGTAGGACTGAAGCACGTCTCGCCCGACCCTGCCGCGCAATTGGTGGAGGGCCGAGAGCCCGAAGCGTTCGGCGTGCTCGATCACCATGCAGGTCGCGTTGGCTACGTCCACGCCGACTTCAACGACGCTCGTGGCGACCAGTATTTTTGTCTTGCCGGAGCGGAAATCGCTCATGATTTCCCGCTGACCGATTTCGCTTATTTTGGAATGGATAAGGGCGATCGACATTCCCGGGAATACTGTGTCCCTGAGTGTGACGAACATTTCTTCGGCCGACTTGAGGCTTGCGTTTTCGCCCTCTTCGATAAGTGGATACACGAAATACGCCTGCCTCCCGGATGCGAGCTCCTTGCGTATGAACTCGTACACTTTTGCCTCGTTGCCCTCGCGCGCAAGGTGGGTGATGACGGGCTTGCGGCCGGGAGGCATGGTGCGGATGACGGAGATATCGAGGTCGCCGAATACCGACAGGGCGAGGGTGCGCGGGATGGGCGTAGCGCTCATCATCAGCATGTGGGGCGGCTTTTTGCCGGGGTTGCTTTCGGTTCCCTTCTCGATGATGGCCGAGCGCTGGAGGACGCCGAAACGGTGCTGCTCGTCGATGACCACGAGACGGAGATTTTTGTAGCGCACTCCGTTCGAGAAGAGTGCGTGGGTGCCGATGACGAGGTCTATGTTTCCCTCCGCGAGCTCGGCGAGGAGCCGGGCGCGTCCCGCGGCCTTCACGTTGCCGGTGAGGAACGCGAGGCGCACCCCTATCGACTCGAGGAGGCGCGCCGCGTTTTCCGCGTGCTGGCGCGCGAGGAGTTCCGTCGGCGCGAGGATGGCGCACTGGCCGCCCTCTTCGATGACGCGGAGACACGAGAAAAAGGCGATCAGGGTTTTACCCGAGCCGACGTCGCCCTGGAGCAGGCGGGCCATGGCTTCCCCGTGCGAGAGGTCTTTGTTGATCTCGTCAAGCACGGAGATCTGGTCTGCTGTGAGCTGGAAGAGGATGCGCTCGGCGAGCCTGAGCTGCAGAGGGCCCAGTGGTTCCGTCTCCAACGGACTTTTAAGCGCGGTCGCGTCGGGTGGGAGGGGCTCCTCGGTATTGATGTCGGGAAGCTTTCCCCTGCGCTCGAGGGAGCGCTGCCCTATGGCGTACTCGAAAAGAAAAAGCTCCTCGAATATCAGCGCCCATCGGCCCCTCTCCGCGTCCGCAAGGGTTGCCGGATTGTGCATCAGGGCGAGTATTTCCTGCTTTGAGGGAAGTTTCCATGCGAGGCGCACCTTCTCGGGAATTTCCGACTCGATGCCGCGGCCGTACTCGGTGAGTGCATGGGAAATAAATTTCCGCAGTCCCGTCTGGGTAAGTCCGGCGGTGAGGGAATAGACGGGAAGCACCTTGGCGGCGGCCTCGTCGGCCATTTCTATCTCGAAACTGGAGGACTGGATGTTTCCGTACTTCCACTGAAAGGTGCCGTTTACCGCCACTTCGGAGCCGACGGGGAAGGCTTTTTCGAGGAAGGGCCTGTTGAAGCAGATCAGTTCGGCGAGGGTATCATCGTCGTCCCTGATGCTGATCTTGAGGGTTTTCATCCGGCCGAAGCCGAACCAGTCCTGGGAGGTGACCATGGCGCGGGTGTTTATTTTGTGCGCGTCGGCGAAGCGCGAGAGAGGTACCCTGTCCGTCCGGTCATCCCAGGCTCTCGGCCAATAGGAAAGAAGGTCGCCGACAGTTGTTATGCCGAGGGCGAGAAGCTGGGCTGCGGCGGCGGGTCCGACACCCCGAATGCGGGATACCGGAACCTGAATCTCGCGGATGAACATCTACACCGGGAGGGAGGACAGCAGGGTATGCAGCTGGTTTACCCCGAATTGCAAACCAAGCCACACGAGAATCATGACTGCCAGGGTAAGGATCAGGGAGGCGCGGTAGCTCAGTGTATTGCCGTGATTGAAGAGATTCTTGAAAGCCCTGGTGACATAGGCGATGGGAGGATTCAGAAAGCGGTCAAGCATGGTCCAGAACTGGGAAAAACCATAGCGGTTGGCCAGATCGTAGATGAGGCGTATTGCCAGAAGAAGGATAAAAATAATGAAGAAGAAATTAAAAAAGGACCAGACTACATCCAGCAGCAGCGCGAGGATGAAGCCGACAGTGATCCTTCCGGTTTGGCCAAGGGTAAAAAACGCCCTTGTTGCGACCGAGAGGACGCCGAGCGCAAGTATCGGAGAAAAATCAACGACCCCGACGCGGGTAAAGGAAAACCGGCGGAACCAGTTCAGGTAAGGGTCGCAGATACCGGCGATAATGCGGCCTGCCTGGGAGTTTTCGAATTGTGGAATCCAGGTCATGAATATACGCAGGAGACATACAAACGAGTACAGGGAGACAAGGTAACTGCAGGTATAAAAGATTGACTGAATCATGGGTTTTTCCTTAAGTTGATAATTTTCGCTATTCCTTCCAGGCTTGAATAATGCCCGGGGTTTCCAACACTCTTTCCATAAAGCCGTCGCTCGAGGAAACCTGGATCTGGGAAGCCGCCTTTATCACATACGGCTTATGGAGAGTATCCATGTGTAAATATACTGCACAATTGCCGGAAGATTCAAACAAAAAATCACGCAGGGGAAGAAGCTGGTTTTCCTCATGGATGGAAGGATCGAGTTTCAGGTGGACTTCCCTGATCGCCTTGACCTGAAGCTCGTCGGGATTGATCCATGATTCGACGAGAAAGCTGGGAGAATCCCGCGAGGTGTCGATTTTGCCGACTATGCCCCAGACGGTATCCGGCAGGAGCTTTTCCCGGCACTTTTCCCAGGTATTCGGGAAAAAGGTAAGATCTATGCTTCCGTTGAAATCCTCGAAGGAACCGAAACCCATCCATTTTCCCTTTTGCGTCTGGTATGGACGCACTGTCCTGATCATGCCGACCAAGGTATAGAGTTTGTCCTTTTGCGCGCGGTCGGGGAAGCGGATATCGAAGGTGACGGCTTTTTCAAAGGCCTTGCGGTAGGCATCGAGCGGATGACCCGAAATATAGAAACCGATGAGCTCCTTTTCTATCCGGAGCTTTTCTTTTTGCGGCCAGTCCTCGATTTCCTCGAATATAAAGTCGGTGAATTCCTCGACGCCGGTATCTTCGAAAAGGCTTACCTGGCCGAAACGGGTCGCGTCCTTTTTTTTGGAGGCGTAGTCAATCACACGGTCCAGGCTTGCGATCAATGTCGAGCGGAATTGGCCGAGAGGGTCGAAACTGCCGGTTTGTATGAGCACTTCGACGGCTTTCTTGCTCACGGTGCGGAGGTCTACCCGGTCGAGGAAATCGAGGAAGGAGGCATAGGGGCCTTTTTTCTCTCGTTCCTCGACGATCATGGCGGCGGCCTGCTCGCCCAGGCCCTTGATGCCGAGGAGACCGTAGACGATTCGGCCGTCGACGACGGTGAAATAGGCGTCCGAGCGGTTTACGTCGGGGGGATCGATGGTAAGGCCCATCTTGCGGCCTTCCGCGATATATTCGGGGAGTTTGTCCGTCGAGGTGATTTCGTTCGTAAGGTTGGCGGCGATGAATTCCGCGGGGAAGTTTGCCTTCAGATAGGCTGTCTGGTAGGCGACGACCGAGTAGGCGGCAGCGTGGCTCTTGTTGAAACCGTAGCCGGCGAAGGGTATCAGAATTTCAAAGATGCGGTCCGCGTCCTCGGCTTTAAAGCCGTTCTTGACCGCGCTCGCGGTGAAGGTGACCTTTTCCTTCTCCATGACTTCTTTTTTCTTCTTGCTCATCGCGCGCCTGAGCAAGTCCGCCTGTCCCAGACTGTACCCGGCTATTTTCTGGGCAACCTGCATAACCTGTTCCTGGTAGACGATAACCCCGTAGGTTTCCTCCAGGATGCTTTTCAGGCAGGGATCGGGATACTCGATTTTATTGCTGTCGAACTTCGACTCGACGAACTGGTCGATGTAGGCCATCGGGCCCGGCCGGTAAAGCGCATTGAGGGCGATAAGGTCTTCCATTTTATCGGGTTTCGCGCGCTTGAGGATGTTCTGCATGCCCTGGCTTTCAAACTGGAATACCGCCGCGCTTTTTCCCTCGCCGAGCATCTTGAAGGTGGTCTTGTCGGTGTCGCTGATTTTTTCGATATCGAACGAGGCGAGCTCGCCCCCGCGCTTGCGGATCAGCTCCCCGGTATGCTTTATCAGGGTAAGGGTTTTAAGACCGAGAAAGTCCATCTTTACGAGTCCGCAGTCCTCGATCAAGTCCATGGTGAACTGTGAGGCTACCTTGCCCGTCTTGCTGTCTTTGTAAAGGGGTACATAGTCGGTAAGCGCCGTCTTTCCTATTACGATGCCGGCCGCGTGGAGACTGGTGTTCCGGTTCGCCCCTTCAAGGGTACCCGCGATCTCGAAGAGCTCGCTGAAGCGGGGCTCGTTCCGGAGCGCGGCGAGCTCGCTTTGGGCCTCGAAGGCCTTGGCAAGGGTTATTTTCGGATCGTCCGGGATGAGCTTCGTGATCATGTTCACTTCGTTCAGGGGGATCTCGAGCACCCGCGCGACGTCTTTTATCGCGGCCTTCGGCTTCAGTGTTCCGAAGGTGATGATCTGGCCGACCCGGTCGTCCCCGTATTTTTGGCGCACATACTCGATAACCTCCTGTCTCCGCTCGAAACAGAAGTCGATGTCAAAGTCAGGCATGGAGACGCGTTCGGGGTTCAGGAACCGCTCGAAGAGGAGATTGTAGCGGAGGGGCTCGATGTCGGTAATCCGCATCGCGTAGGCGACGATGGAGCCCGCGCCCGAACCGCGGCCGGGGCCCACGGGTATGTTCTGCTCTTTGGACCAGTGGATAAAGTCCCACACGATGAGGAAATAGCCCACAAAGTCCATCTTGATGATGACGGACAGCTCGAAGTCGGCCCTGGCCCGAATGGCTTCCGTGACCTCCTCATAGCGCGTTTTCAGTCCCTCGTACACGAGATGGCGTATGTAGTCTTCCTTTGTGTCAAAGCCTTCGGGGATCTCGTAGACTGGAAGGAGGGGACCGGGAGTCGGAATTTCTACCTTGCACATTTCCGCGATGCGGACGGTATTCGCGAGCATTTCGGGGTAGTCGGGGAAGAGGGCGGCCATTTCATTGGCATCCTTCAGATAAAACTCCGAACCCTGGAATTTCATCCGGCCCGGCTCGTTCCGGGTCCGCTTGGTTCCGATGCACAGCAGTATGTCCTGGGCGATAAAGTCCTTTTTCTGCGAATAATGGGCGTCATTGGTCACTACCATGGGTATGCCGAGCCGCCTTGCCATCGCGATGAGCAGGGGAGCGACCCTTTTCTGTTCCATGATGCCGTGGTACTGGAGCTCGATGTAGTAGTTTTCGTCGCCGAAGATATCCCGGTATTTCCGCGTGAAGGCTTCGGCTTCTGCATCCTTGCCGGCGAGGAGGAGGGCAGGGAGCTGGCCGGCCAGGCACGCCGAAAGGCAGACAAGATCTGATGAATATTCCCTGATAAGTTCTTCGTCGATGCGGGGTTTATAGTACATGCCCTCGGTAAAGGAGCGGGAGGTCAGTTTTATGAGGTTCCGGTAGCCTTTTTCGCTTTTTGCGATCAGGATAAGGTGATAATACTTGGTTTTGTTTTCGGCTTCCCCGCGCTCGCTTCGATGGTTCGGCGCCACGTAGAATTCGCATCCGATAAGGGGATTTATGCCCTGGGACTTGCACTCCCGGTAAAAATGGAGGGCTCCGAACATGTTGCCGTGGTCCGTGATGGCCAGGGCGGTTTGACCCAGTTCCTTCGCCCGCGCAATCATTTTCTTATAGGAGGAAGCCCCGTCGAGGAGAGAAAAATCGGTATGTACGTGAAGGTGAACAAAATCCTGCATGGGACACATTGTATCATGCTTTTTTTGTTTGGTCAGGATGGAAAAGGCCCTTTGGAGGGTAGCATTTTTGCGCGGTACGGGATTATATGAGGTAAGGCAGGCGGCGATGACGGAGATTAAAAAGACAAATGCGATGCGGATTCTCGAATCCCTTGATATCGGCTACGAAACGGCTTCCTACGAGGTCGACGAGGAGCATCTCGACGCAGTCCATGCCGCCAAGGCCCTCAGCGCCGACGCTGAATCGGTATTCAAGACGATAGTGATGAAAACGGACGCGAATGAAATCTGCGTTTTCTGCGTGAGCGCGCCCTCCGAGGTCAGTTTGAAAAAAGCGCGCGCCGCTTGCGGGGCGAAAGAGATAGCTCCCGTTCGTCCTGCCGATCTTCTTTCCCTTACCGGCTACATCCGGGGCGGCTGTTCTCCCGTCGGAATGAAACACCGTTTCCGCACCTTTATCGACGAGACGGTTATCCTTTGCGATAAGGTATACGTGAGCGCGGGGCTGCGCGGCCTGCAGCTCGTGCTGAAACCGGAAAATCTGGTAAAGGCAACGGGCGGCCTTGTCTGCTCCCTCACCGCGAATTGACAAGGAAAATAATAAAGGGCATTATTTAGGTACAATTGAAACGGCTGATTGTAAAAAAAAGTAGGGAACCAGTGTGGAAAGTTTGATTCATCTCGAGGGCGTGAAAAAGCATTTTAAGGTACTCAACAGGAGGGAAGGCCTCGGCGGAGCCTTTCTTGATCTTTTTTCCCGGAACTACCGGTTGATCAAGGCCGTTGACGGGATCAATCTTGATATCGGACGCGGCGAAATTGTCGG
This sequence comes from Spirochaetales bacterium, assembly GCA_043775705.1. GTDB lineage: Bacteria > Spirochaetota > Spirochaetia > Treponematales > Treponemataceae > Teretinema. The sequence goes on from JAYVSC010000150.1 coordinate 43,252, forward strand.
TTTTCTCGGACCCAACGGGGCAGGAAAGTCTACTGCCATCAAGATGATGACGGGCGTGCTTTCCCCGACCGAAGGCATCATCGAAATCAACGGCATGAATCCGTTCCGTGAGCGCATCCGTTTCGTGAAGGGCATAGGCGTCGTATTCGGCCAGAGAACCCAGCTCTGGTGGGAACTGCCGGTCAAGGAATCATTCAAGCTTCTGAAGGAAATTTTCCAGATTCCCGACGACGTGTACAAACGCAACATTTCCCGCTTCGAGGAGCTGGTCAACCTGAAAGAGCTGTACGGCCAGCAGGTGCGCAATCTTTCCCTCGGGCAGCGGATGCTCTGCGACATCACCGCGAGCTTTCTCCATGAACCCGCCATTATTTTCCTGGACGAGCCGACGATAGGGCTCGACGTCGCCGTCAAGAGCCAGATACGCAAGCTGATCCGCTCCCTGAACGAGGAAAAAAAGACTACCATACTGCTGACGACCCATGACGTCGGGGACATCGAAGCCCTGTGCAAGCGCATCATCCTGATAGACAAGGGCTCGATCATTTATGACGGGGAGACCGCTTCCTTCAACAAACTTTTCGGGAGCTACCGGACGCTGAAGCTGCTGTGCCGCGAGGGCGAGGGAGAGGCCATGATGGCCCTGCTTCCCGTTGTCAAGGACCGCTTCGAGATCTCGGCCATAGACACGAGCGAAGCCGAAAGTCAGTGGTACGACATCACGATCGACCAGGAAAAAACGAACCTCTCGGAAGTGCTTTCCTGGGCCCTCAACACCCTGCCGGTGAAGGACGTGAAGATTCAGGAGATCCGCACGGAATCGGTGATCGCAAAGGTGTACGCCGGAGGCATCTCGTGAGAGGGTCCTGATGATCATAGCGAATACCATAAAAAGCTCTTTCACCTACCGCGCTCACGTGCTGTTCCAGATCCTCGCGAGCGCCTTTGCCATACTCATACAGTTCTTCCTCTGGAAGGCCGTGTACGGCGCGATCGAGGGTGGCGTCGCGTCGGGGCAAATTCACGGGATGAGCTTCGGCCAGACATTTTTATACGTGTCCCTGGCCGCCGCGATAGGGGTACTCATACGCACCTGGTGCGACTGGGAAATAAATTTTCAAATCCGCTCGGGCGACATCATCATGTTTTTTTTCAAGCCTATGGATTATATGCGTTTGATGTTCGCGAACTCGATGGGGTTTATGATAGGAAATTTCATCACGATCACGGTGCCGAGCGTCATCATCATTTTCGCCCTCCTTCAGGCGCCTTTTACGGCCGGGTGGAATATTCCCTTTTTCCTGCTCACTCTTTCGGGCTCCTGCCTTCTCTCTTTTCTCTTCGACTTCATCGTCGGCACAACCTGCTTTTGGACGCAGTCCGTGTGGGGCATCAGCGCGGCGAAGGATTTCATCATTCTGTTCCTTTCAGGCGCCCTCATTCCCCTCCAGTTTTATCCTGAGTCGATCCGGGGCATTGTCCGCTATCTGCCCTTCCCGTATATGTACAATCTGCCCCTGACTATCCTGACCGCGCGAGGGGCCGATATTCCTTCTTGGATAACGGGAGTCGCGATACAGGCTTTCTGGATAGCCGCGGTATATTTCATTGTCCGCGCGTACTTTACCTTTTCGCTGCGGAAGCTCACCGTGAACGGAGGCTGATCATGAAACGCTTTTTCTTTTATTGCTCGCTGTATATAAAGCTCGTCGCGCAGTATGTCAAAACACGGCTGCAGTACCGCTTCGATTTTTTCATTTCCACGTTCAGCATGATTCTGGGGAGCATCGCCGGGATCATCAGCCTGTGGATCCTCATGTCGAATCTTCCCCTTCTCGCAGGCTGGTCTTTCGAGGAATTGGTTTTTATCTATTCCTTTTCGCTTCTTGCCCAGGCGCCCATGCAGATCTGCTTTGACCATATATGGCAGCTCCGCAGTCACGTGAACCAGGGAACTTTCATCAAGTATTATTTCAAACCCATCAACTCCCTTTTTTATTACGTGAGCGAGATGCTTGACCTTAAGGGTTTCGGACAGCTCGCACTCGGCATTACGGCCTTTGTCTGGTCTTCTCACGCGCTTGCCATCCAGTGGACCCTGTCGCGGATTTTGTTCCTTCCCTTACTGCTGGCGGGCTCGTCCCTTGTGCTCGTGTCCCTCATGCTGATCGCCTCTTCGGGCTGTTTCTGGGTCAAGGATTCGTTTGCCATTCTTTCGTTCATCAACAGCTTCCGGGACCACTCCCGCTACCCGATGAGCATATACAACCTGATTTTCAAATTTCTCTTTACCTGGATTATTCCCGTGGGCTTTATGGCTTTTTATCCGAGCCAGTTTTTTCTCCGCTCGATGCCCCTCGACTGGACGGCATGGGCATCCCCGCTCTTCGGCATCGTGACTTTTTATATTGCGGTGAAGGTGTGGGACGGCGGCATGAAGGCGTGGGGCGGGACGGGAAGCTGATTCCCGGGCGCTTTATAAGAGCGGGCGGTCGCTGTCCCTGCGCGAGTAGGAACAGCCGCAGTAGTCCTGGCGGTAAAGGCCGTATTCGCGGCTGAATTCGATGGACCTTTTATAGCCGTCCTTTTTTTTGAAGTCTCCCCACAACCAGGTGACCCGGTATTTTTGGGCGAGCGAACTTCCGATCGTATTGAGCAGGACTGCGTCTTTCATGGGGCTGATAGAGAGGGTGGTGGTAAAAAAATCCCATTTTCCCTCATGGGCGGTTTTTGCCGTCTTTTCGATGCGCAGGGTGTAGCATATCGAGCAGCGGACACCGCCTTCCTTTTCGTGTTTGTGGATTTCCGCGATATTTACAAAGTCTCTTGGATGGTATTCCCCTTCGAGGAATTGTACCTGGTGCATGGCAGGCATTACCCCGATGAGCCGCTCCTGTTCCCTTGCGCGTTTATCATATTCGGTCTTTTCGTCGATATTCGGGTTATAGTAAAAAACGGTTATCTTGAATACCGACGAGAGGGTCGCGATCACCGCGCTGCTGCACGGCCCGCAGCACGAGTGGAGCAGCAGTGACGGCGCGTTGGCACCGGTTCGACCGTTTTTTTCAAGGCCGGATAATTGTTCTTCCATCAATTTTTGATAATTCATAATGATGTTTCAAGACCTCGAATAAGTATCACACTTTATAGATAATAATAGGTTCAAATTTGTCCTGTGTCAACAAATAACGCAGACTCTTAATAGGCCTTAAAGGGATTCGATTTTCGTGAGCAAATCGGTGATAAACCTGGAAATGTCGGGAATTTCTTTTTTTGGAATGCGGAATCCTATCGCGCCGGGATGGCCGCCGCCGTCCTGGATGGAGAAATCCTTTAAAATCGAGCGTAAATCGATTCCGGTAATATTTCGTGATATGCGAATTCTGAATTGTATCAGTTCCGAGACTTCCGGCATGTCATAATAGACCGTCAGCCCGAAGGTCCCCGATTTTTCGGAAAGATAGTCCGTTACCGACTTGATGACATTCACAAAGATATGATAATCAACACGCGAGACATAGTTTCGTGATTCCTCTTCGTCCAGGGCAACGATTCCGATGCGGCCCGAGTAGCGGGCATGCTCAAGGAGCATCTGGTATAAATCTTTTTCCTCGACGGTAAGGGATTGAATGGAATTGAAGATATCAGTCATCTGGGTATAGTTATTGCTTTCCTTGCGCGCGGTCTCTTCGAGCACTTTCGCGAATTTCTTGGTGAACAGGGAATAAAAGAACATATCCCGGTGAGACTTTAATGTGAGCCCGAATTTCGTGTCTCCGATCATTCCGGTAAGCATTGACAATACAAGGTTTCGGGAAAACAAGTCCTTTATGCCCAATGAAGCGAGGAGGTCTTTTCTGTTCGCGAGCTTGCAGCAGAACAAGCCGATCAGTTCGCAGGTGCTGGAAGCCCGGCTGACAAAGCAATAGCCTTCGATGCCGCTTAGGCAAGCATCGGCGGACAAGTGATGGTCGAATTCGACTATCGGGAGCAGGGGTTCCGTGAGATAGGGCAAAATATCCGCATTTGAGGCGATCATCTCGGGTTTCGGCGTGTCGAGGACGAAAATCACGTCCGGTTTCTTCTCCGTATAGGTTGGTCCCTGAATGAGGGGGATTTTATTATAGGTGCAGATATTGATCAAATATGAAAGCTGCTGGGGCACTTGATCCCGGATATAGATTTTTACTTCTTTCCCGAATTTGCCGAGCAGCAGGGCCATCGAGACAAGGGATGATATGCAGTCCTCGTCAGGCAGCTCATGGCCGAGCAGCAGAAATGAGTTTTTTTCCTTTATCAGGTTTAGTATATTATCGAATACGCGGTTTTGTTCGGCAATAGTATGGAACGCATGTTTTTGACGCAAATCTTTTTTCGCGAGAAATGCCTGGTTTCTCCCGTTTTCCTTCGCGTGGTAAAGCGCTTTGTCGGCTTTGGCAGTCAAGTCCTCAACGGTATGGGCATGATCCGGTACTGTCGCGATGCCGATGCTCGCACTTATGCGAAATTCCGGATGCTCGCTGAATTCAAGGTGCGAAATTTCCTCGCAAACCTTTTCGCATAGCCGCTGCGCCTCGTCGCCCATGGTAGAGGGAAACAGAAAGGTAAACTCGTCGCCGCCGTATCTGGCGAGGATGTCGCCTGGTCTGAAACCCTTTCGGAAAACTTCGGCCACGCGCAATATGATGGTATCCCCGAAGGCCTCGCTATAGGTCTTGTTAACCGAGCCGAAATGATCCAGGTCAACCATTGCGATGCTCAGCAGTGTATGTTCGGTGGCCGCCTTCCGGAATTCCGTTTTCAGGGACTCGTCAAGAAAGCGCCGGTTATAGAGCCCGGTAAATTCATCCGTGATGACGCGGAGCCGTGCTTTTTCGCCCCATTGGACCATGTCGCTCAGAAGGGCGCTGGTATTGAAAAGCCGCGAACTCGTGGTCGTCAGCATCCGGTACAGAATTTTTTCCGCGATGACGCTGTGTTTTTCCATGAGAAACAGAAGACTTGCGCTGTCAAGGCTGAGGAAGGTACTGTTTTCGAGCAGGACGCAAGTCGCTGATCGGGGCAGGTTTTCAATCAGCGACATTTCGCCGAAAAAACTTCCCCCCTCCATTTCTGCGAGGCGGATTTCCTCGTTCTCCCCGGTCTTTACGGAGACGGCAACCTTTCCCTGCAGAATAATGAACATTTCACTGCCGCTTTCCCCCTCGGTAAAAAGAACGGCATTCTTTTCGAGGGCCTGTTCCTTCATAAGGGACCTGGTAGTCTTGATTTCGCCAGGGCTGAGGTCCGAGAAAATGCTGATTTCCTTGATAAGGGTTTCCGCTTTTTTTGATATCATTTGTACCTTTTTGCAATGCCTTCCGGAAACAGAATCAGATTGCCTCCGCGTTCTCTGCCGATGAGCGGCAGCTTGTGGGCCTGCTCTATAAGAGAGTCGGCATCCTTTGCGTGTTCAGGAAAGGCGGCGATCCCGATGCTCACGGTCAAATGAAATCCTTCCTCAGGCAGAAAATTACTCGTATCGAGGGTGTTGTAGAAAAGCCGGATCAATTCGGCTGTCTTGACTGCCTCCGAACGCTCAAGGCCCCACAGCACGATTGCAAACTCGTTCCCGATATACCGTATCAGCCGGGTGTCCTTGCTCAGGTGTGACGGGAGCAGCCTTGCAATATGAAGCAGAAGCTTGTCGCCCGCTTCGTGTCCGGCGCTGTCGTTGATCTGCTTGAAGTTGTCCGGTTTGATCATCATGAGGTATACCGGCGGGGGCTTGTTTTTCAGCCACAGGGGCATGTTTTCCTCAAGGAAGGTTCTGTTGCAGAGATTGGTCAGCTTGTCTTCATAAATCTGGCGGCGCAGTTCCTGGATATTGGGGGAATTGTTCTTTAAAAGTGCGTTGGCTTCCCGGGTACGTTCGGCGATATCACTGATAAAGGCGTACAGTATTTTAGAGCCGGGGCCGGGATTTGAATCCAGAAACTGAGGGAAAGTAATATTGGTGGGGGGGAATTGGAGGAGGCTAGTCTTTGTTTCAGCTACTGCAGTGACGCTGTAGTTTTTTCCGGTAATCATGTCGATTTCAGCGAGGCTGTCACCCTCTATGACTTTCGCGATTTCCCGGCTGTTGCCGTAGTCGTCCATCTTCATGATGGTGATTTTTCCGGACAAGACCATGAACATGGCTCGTGCCTTTTCACCGATGGAAAAAATCGTTTCATTCGCCTCGAAGGAAACAACAGGAAGCTGGGCAGCAAGAGCGAATATTTCTTCGGGAGATAATGACGAGAAAATGTTATGAGCTGAAAAAAGATTGTTTTTTTGTTCAATTACATTCATTTCACATTGTCTCCATTATTATATTATATCAGTTTTTGACTTCTTTCCTTAAAAAAAATCAAAAATCAGTGATATTATCGGTTCTTTGGAGATTTATTTCACTTGACTTACATTTCAGACCGCTTTATCGTTATATTAACGGTTGATTGAGGCTCAATTCAACGAGCTTGCAAGGCGAAATCCCGCATAGTTATAAGGAGTATTTGATGAACAGACTGCTTGGAATGATAGGAACAACCGCTGGCGGCGGTCTCATAGGTGCCGGAATACAGCGTACGTATTCCGTCGGAAATAAATTAACGTCGGGATTTTCCAAATTATTCGGACAGGGACGCTTCAACTTCGACGATACCACCTGGACTCTGCTGATCTGCGGTATCGCGGTTTTGTGCGTCGGCGTATATTTTTCGACCAGAAGAAGATAACTTGCATAATTAGTTCTCCTTGCGATATAATCCACAAGTTAGCAAATACGCCGGAGTGTTGTCATTCCGGCGTTTTTTTGTGAGGAGGCTCTATGAAAAAAGCAGGTAAAATTCTTGCAGCACTACTTGTCGCAACAGCTGTTCTTGCAGCGGGTTGCAGTAAATCATCCGCAGGCGCATCGAACGTAATCAAGATCGGCGTGTTCGAACCGATGACCGGCGCAAACGCGGCCGGCGGCGCAATGGAAGTCGAAGGCATCAAGCTTGCCAACGAACTGTATCCGACCGTTACCGTCGGCGGAAAAGAATACAAGATCGAACTTGTTATCGCCGATAACAAGAGCGACAAGGTTGAGGCCGCCAATGCCGCCCAGCGCCTTGTCGACAAAGATAAAGTTTCTGTCGTGCTCGGCTCATGGGGCTCATCCCTTTCAATGGCTGCGGGTCCCATCGTTCAGGAAGCAAAGGTTCCCGCGATTGGTCTTTCATGCACCAACCCCCTTGTTACCCTTGGTAATGACTATTACTTCCGCGTCTGCTTTATCGATCCCTTCCAGGGAACAGTCATGGCGGCTTACGCATTCAACGTAGCCAAAGCCAAGACCGCCGTCATCGTGCAGGAAGTTTCGAACGACTACTCCGTGGGCCTCGCGAAATTCTTCACCGACAGTTTCAAGAAGCTGACCGGAAACGAAAAATGCATTCTTTCGGTCGTTAACTACAACACCGGGGACCAGGACTTTACCGCCCAGCTTACCTCGATCAAATCGCTCAAGCCGGACGTAATCTTCGCTCCCGGAAACTATACCGAAAGCGCACTCGTCATGAAGCAGGCCCGCGAGCTCGGCATTACCGCTCCTTTCCTCGGCGGCGATACCTGGGAAACCCCCGAGTTCATCGACGTGGGCAAAAACCTCGTTGAGGGCGCGACCTTCTCCACATTCTTCGCCGCTGAAGGCGCTACCTCCGGCATGGCAAAGACCTTCGTCGACGCCTACACTGCGAAATACAGCAAGGAACCCGCTGCCGTTACCGCGCTCGGTTTCGACGGATACCTTGTTGCTCTTGACTCGATCAAGCGCGCCGACAGTCTTGACACCGTCAAGATTCGCGACGCGATTGCCGCAACCAAGGGATTCGAAGGTGCCGCAGGTACCGTGACTCTCGATATCAACGGCGACGCAACCAAGAGCGCGTACATCAAGACAGTTAAAGACGGCAAGTTTGCCTATTTGACCGTTGTTCAGCCCTAATTGACTTATTCAGGCCCGGCAGCGTTGTCGGGCCTGTTTATCGCGAAAAAAATCCTGATGTTATAAGTATGGTAGAAAAATGACTTTTCCATTATTTTTGCAGCATCTGACAAATGCATTGTCTCTCGGCAGCCTGTATGCGCTCATAGCCATCGGATACACCATGGTCTACGGAATTCTCCGGCTCATCAATTTCGCGCACGGGGACGTGTTCATGCTCGGCGCCTATTTTGCCTTTTACCTTATCACGCTGCTTCTTCTGCCCTGGTGGGTTGCCTTTCTTGTGGCGATCGCCTTTACCGCGATGCTCGGCATAGGGCTTGAGCGCGTCGCGTACAAACCGCTCCGCGACTCCCCGAAAATTTCAATCATGATAAGCGCAATCGGCGCTTCTTTCCTTATAGAAAACCTCGCGACCGTCGTGTTCGGCGGAAGGCCCAAAGGATTCACCGTTCCCGATGTGTTCAGCCAGGTCCTTCATTTCGGTTCCGTCTCGGTGGTGTCGATCAGCGTGATCATCCCGATTTTTACCTTCGCCCTCCTTGCGCTTCTTTTATGGATAGTGAACAAGACGAAGACGGGTATGGCCATGCGCGCGGTCTCCACCGACCTTGACGCCGCGCGTCTTCAGGCTATCGACGTCAACCGCATCGTCTCGTTTACCTTCGGCCTCGGTTCCCTTCTTGCAGCGTTCGGCGGAATACTGTGGGCCTTGAAGTATCCCCAGCTCAACCCGACCATGGGAATTATGCCCGGCCTGAAGTGCTTTATCGCGGCCGTTCTCGGCGGTATCGGCAACATCATGGGCGCGGTTCTCGGGGGCTTCCTTCTCGGCATTCTCGAGATAATGATCATAGCCTTCCTTCCGGAACTATCCGGATACCGCGACGCTTTTGCCTTTATCGTGCTCATACTCGTGCTGCTCCTGAAGCCCTCCGGCCTGCTCGGAAAAAATCAGGTAGAGAAGGTGTGATATGAATAAACAAGCAAAGCTCGCCCTCACGATTGTGTCCTGTCTCGCGATCGCCGGAATCATCTTCTCCATGGACAACTTTTTCGGAAACTTCACCGTGCGCGTCTTCAATCTTTGCGCCATCTACATCATCCTCGCGCTTTCGATGAATCTGCTGAACGGCTTTACCGGCCTGTTTTCCCTCGGGCACGCGGGTTTCATGGCGATCGGAGCCTATGTCTGCGCCCTCCTGACGATGAGCCCCGCGCAGAAGACGCTCAACTTTTTTCTCGCGCCGATCGTTCCCTGGCTCGCGAACGTGCAGCTGCCCTTTATTCCCGCCCTTATCATTGCGGGAAGCGTCGCCGCCCTCTTCGCCTGGGTTATCGGCACCCCGGTGCTGCGCCTCAGGGACGACTACCTGGCCATCGCCACTCTCGGCTTCGCGGAGATTATCCGGGTGCTCATCACGAATATGCAGACGGTCACCAACGGCGCCCTCGGCCTGAAGGGCCTTCCGAAATATTCGACCACCTGGGTTATATGGTCCATCGCGGCGCTTACCGTGGTCTTCATGTATTCCCTCGTGCATTCCGCCTTCGGCCGCTCGCTCAAGGCTGTGCGCGATAACGAAATCGCCGCAGAGGCCATGGGCATCGACGTCGCGCACGTAAAGATCGTCAGCTTCGTGGTGTCGAGCTTCATCGCCGGCGTCGGCGGCGCCCTGCTTGGGCACCTGATGACGACCATAGACCCGAAGATGTTCATCTTCGGGCTTACCTACAACATTCTGCTCATCGTGGTTCTCGGCGGTAACGGCAGTATTACGGGCTCCGTCATCGCGTCCATCGTGGTAACCGTCCTGATGGAGCTTCTCCGCTTCCTCGACGGTCCGCTCAACCTGATCTTTTTCACGACCGAAGGCCTTCCGGGTCTCCGCATGGTCGTGTTCTCCCTCCTCCTGATGATTGTGGTCATCTACCGGCAAAAGGGACTGATGGGTACGCGCGAGTTCTCTTGGGACATGATTGTCAAGGGAGGCAAGCGATGATGCTGATCGCCAAGGGCGCAACCATGAAGTTCGGCGGTCTCACCGCCGTGTCCGACCTGAACATCACCGTCGGCAAGAACGAGATCGTCGGCCTCATCGGACCGAACGGGGCCGGCAAGACAACCGCCTTCAACATGATTACCGGGGTCTACAAGCCGACCGAGGGGACAATCACCTACAAGGGGACTGATATCTCGAAACTCCCCCCGCACAAGATCACATCTTTGGGACTTGCCCGCACCTTTCAGAACATACGCCTTTTCCGGGCAATGAACGTGATCGAAAACGTGCTCGTCGCGAGCAACCTCAGGATGGGCGTTCAGTTCCTTCCTTCGGTGCTGCACCTTCCGGGGTATTTAAAAAAAGAAAAGGACGCGCGCGAAAAGGCCATGCACCTGCTCGAGCAGGTCGGCCTTGAAAGCTATGCTCTTGACGCGGCAACCTCCCTGCCGTACGGGAAGCAGCGCAGACTGGAGATCGTCCGCGCCCTCGCGACCAACCCGAGCATTCTGCTTCTTGACGAGCCCGCTGCCGGTATGAATCCCCAGGAATCCCACGAGCTGATGGATTTTATCCTTAAGATCCAGAGACAGTTCGGCATTTCGATTCTTCTGATCGAACATCACATGCAGGTCGTCATGGGCGTGTGCTCGCGGATGTACGTGCTCGAATACGGAATCACGATCGCCGACGGAACGCCCGATCAGATTCAGAAAAATCAGCGCGTCATCGATGCGTATCTGGGGGTGGAATAATGCTGAAATTGGAAGGTGTATCTGTCTATTATGACGGCATCCATGCGCTTCAAGAGGTTTCGTTCGAAGTGCCTGACGGAAAAATTGTGTCCCTCATCGGCGCGAACGGCGCGGGAAAGTCCACGACCCTCAAATCGATCATCGGACTCGTAAAGCCGTCCGCGGGGAAAATATACTGGAACGACACCTGCATTACGGGCCTTGCCACAAAGGATATTGTAAAGCAGGGCATCGTGCTCGTTCCGGAAGGCAGGCGCATATTCCCGAATCTGACGGTGGAGGAAAATTTGGTCCTCGGCGCCTATTCCCGGAAGGACAAGGACGGCATCAAAAAGGACCGCGCGATGGTCTACGATTTTTTCCCCCGGCTCGCCGAAAGACTCGGCCAGCATGCGGGCACTCTTTCAGGCGGAGAGCAGCAGATGCTAGCGGTCGGCCGGGGTCTTATGACCCGTCCGAAGCTGTTCATGCTGGACGAGCCCTCGCTGGGTCTCGCGCCCCTTATCGTGAAAATGATAATCGCGATCGTCCGGGAGATCAATAAGGGCGGAACCACCGTTCTTCTGGTCGAGCAGAACGCGCGCGCCGCGCTCGAGGTAGCCGATTACGGCTATGTGCTCGAAACCGGCGCCATATCGTTTTCCGGCACGGGCGGGGCATTGCTTACGGATGACAGGGTGAGAAAGGCGTATCTGGGGGAAAGCTGAAAGAGGAGGGAATGCAGCCTTTATACGGCTACCCTGTTTTTTCCGCCGCGTTTGGCCTCATAGAGCTTTTCATCGGCCCGACCGATGATTTTCTCGCTCCTATCGCCTTTCTCCCTCACTGCCACCCCGATGGAAACCGTCGTCAGTATTTTCGGATTTGAAAAAACCAGCAGCTCGATTTTTTGGCGGATCTCTTCGGCGATTTGAACGGCTTTTTCAAGCCCGGTTTCCGGAAGTATCATGACAAATTCCTCCCCTCCGTATCGGCCGAAAATATCGTTCTCCCGCTTCGTTGTCTGAATGGTTTTGGCCACCGTCATAAGCGCCTCGTCACCGGCCTGATGCCCTTCCGCATCATTCAGTTTTTTAAAATCATCCATATCAAGCATGAGGACCGTCATTTCGGTTTTGTTTTTTTCGGCGTCGCGAAGGGTGTTTTCCAGCAAGTGGAAAGAATGCGCATGGTTGAAGGCACCGGTAAGCCCGTCGGTGATCGCGGTTTTTTTGAGCTTGCTGTTCAGGAGATAGGATCTTATGTTGACTTTTATCCTGGCCATGAAAATATTCGCGTCGAAGGGTTTTGTGATGTAATCATCGGCACCTGCCATAAGGACATTCGATAGGGTCCTGTCATTGGAAATGGCCGACATGCATATTATGATGGCTTCCGGATTTTTGCGCCGTACCGCTGAAATTACGGCATCGCCCGATATTCCGGGAAGAATGTAATCAATTATATATAGATCAAACCGGTTCGTGGATTCGAGAAATAAAACGGGATCAGAAACCAAAACGATTTCTGTCAGAGAATTCAACTCAAAAATAGTTTTTACGAATGAAATCACCGTCTGTGAATCGTCGAGCACCGCGATTTTAAGCGATTTCAGGTATTGCTGCACTTCGTCCGTTTTCGCAATCATGTTGAAGTAGCGTGCAAAACGCTCGAAAGTAAGATCGGATTTCAGTATATAATCGAATATACCGAGCTCGAACAATTCCTTCCGGATGGTTACGGAAAAATTCGAGCTCATGACTATGACCGGAATCGGAATTTTTCGTTTTTTTGTGATCGAGCGGATGAGTTTAAAGGAATTTCCGTCGGGAAATTCAAGACCCATGATGATCAGGTCGATATACTCACTTTCAATGCTTTTAGCGCCTTCGGTCAGGGTAAATGCCGCAATATAGGTATGACCGCATTCGGTAACGACCTTTGACATGATATTATGAAGCATTTTCGAACTATCCAGATAAAGTACGTTCATGTATTTTCCTTATTATGAAATCCTGCAATTGTTCTATTATCAATATACAAAATTTTGATGGGTAAAAGAGGTGGTATAAAACGATATTACACGCAAATGAATTAAAATGCTTGACAGAATGCATATATATGCATAAACTGTGTATATGAATACAGCATTCAGCCTTTTGACAGTCGTCCTACTCGTCGTCGTCCTTGTAGTCGTTACAGGAAGTGGGCCGGTTCTGTCGTTGGCATGAGTTTTCGTTGATTGACGAAACCCTCCGGCAGAACCGGAGGGTTTTTTTTTGTTTTATGAGGGGGACAGAATGATTGAAGCTACAGGCGCACAGATTATTGTTACGCTGCTCGAGAGGCAGGGAGTCCGGATAGTTGCTGGAATTCCCGGCGGTTCGGTATTACCCTTGTATGACGAGATCAAGAAGAGCGGCATTCAGCATGTGCTGGTCCGCCATGAGCAGGGAGGCGGCTTCTTGGCCCAGGGCATTTCCCGCACGACCGGAGTTCCCGGGGTCTGCATTGCGACGAGTGGTCCCGGTGCTATGAATCTCCTCACCTCCATCGCCGACGCCCGTTCCGACTCTATTCCCCTGGTCGCCATTACCGGTCAGGTTAATTCCTACCTCATCGGCACCGATGCCTTCCAGGAGGCAGATACCTTCGGGCTTTCCTTCCCGATTACCAAGCACAGCATGATGATAAAGGCGGCCGAGGAACTGCTGAAGGCGATTCCCCTCGCGTTTACCCTCGCATCTTCAGGCCGGCCCGGCCCGGTTCTGATAGACATTCCCCGGGATGTACAGCTCGAGAAAATTTCATTCGATGCATGGCCTGCCCCGGGCATCGGAGTAAAAAGGGCTGAGCAGTTCCGGACACGCGAGAGCGAGTTTCCTCAGATTCTGGGAGAGTCGTCCGTTTTGCTCGCGTCCTCTTTCCGTCCGGTGCTCTATACCGGCGGCGGCTGCAACAGCCCCGAGGCCGCGAAGGGAATCGCGCGTTTGCTCGAAGTGCTTCCCATGCCGGTGGTGACGAGTCTTATGGGCATAGGCTCGGTGCCGTCGGACCACCCTTCCAATTTGGGAATGGTCGGTATGCACGGGAGCAGTGCGGCGAACCGGGCCATGTTCGAGTCGGACGTAGTGCTCGCCGCCGGTGTCCGCTTTGACGATCGGGCAACAGGCGTGATCAAGAAATTCTGCCCCGGGGCGAGGATCATCCACATCGACATCGATGCAGCCGAGGTGAATAAAATACTGCCTGCTTTGCATGCCATCATCGCCGACGTCGAGTCAGCCATCCCCGTTCTCGCCGAACTTGTCGGGAGGATTCTCGCATCCGATACATCGTCCGCTCCTGATGCAAAGGCGGCACGGGAAAGAAATGAATGGCTTGTACGCGTCCAGATCATGAAGGGCGAGCAGAAAATCCGGGACAGGGCGTTCGCCGATAAAGCTGCAGGCGAAGGCGGCTTATCCCATCCAGGCACTTTTATCGCCTCCCTTCCCGTTCTTGCCGGGAAAGCAGGACTTGATCCCGCGGATATCATCGTCGCTACCGATGTCGGCCAGCACCAGATGTGGACCGCCCAGTATTATCCGGTAACCCGCCCCCGGCAGTTCCTGACCTCGGGGTCCCTGGGGACCATGGGATTCGGGCTGCCTGTGGCGATCGGGGCTGCCCTCGCGAATCCGGGAAAACGGGTTCTGTGCATTTCGGGCGACGGCTCCATCATGATGAATATCCAGGAAATGGCGACACTCGCCGAGCTGGGCCTTGACGTGACCGTCATCGTTCTCGACAACGGGGCTTTGGGCATGGTGCGCCAGCAGCAGGAATTCTTCTTCGCGAAAAACTACTCGGCGAGCATTTATGCCAAGTCCCCCGATTTGGTTCGCATTGCCGAGGCTTTCGGCATAACTGCCCTGGACACCGAGAGTCCCGAATGGGAAAAGATCGCCTTCGGGGGAAAGGGACCCCGCTTTATCCGCTGCAGGATCGGACAGGATCAAAACGTATATCCGTTTGTGCCGGCGGGAAAGGCGAATGTGGAGGCCGTCACGGGGTAGGGGGAACTTGGCGTTCGGCGGCTTAAAAACAATGTGGAATTGAAAAAAACGGCATTATTTTTCCCGATTACCTGGATTGCTTCATACAATGTGCTATGATCTGTGTATACATAAAAGTCTCTTAGCTTCCCAATCTTTTGGGGCTGTCCGGATGGGCAGCCCTTTTTTTTGACTTTTAGGCTGAAGGGCAGAGAACGGGATGCGGGAGCACAGCCTGTGACGCTTTTTTATTATCCGGAAAACCGGTATACTCTGGTCTGTAAACAGGAGAATAGCCCAAGTGATCAGAATTATCTCAGCCGAGTTTATAAAGGGCGCGGTAAAGCCGGAAGACTACGCGAGGACAGGAAAGCCGGAATTTGCCTTTTTCGGGCGGTCGAATGCGGGTAAATCATCCCTTATCAATATGCTGGTAAACCGAAAATCCCTGGTGAAGACGGGTTCGCGCCCGGGCATGACGAGAGTTATCAATTTTTTCATGGTAAACAACGCCTTTTGCCTCGCAGACCTTCCCGGTTACGGCTATGCCCAGCGTTCGGGAGAGGAAAACGACACCTTCGACACCATGCTCGCCGATTATGCCTCGAGCCGGAACGAACTGAGAACCATTTTCTTCCTTATAGATATGCGCAGGATTCCCGACAAGGTCGAACGGGACACTATCGAGTATTTCGAGAACCTGAATATCGAGGTGGTAATCGTGGGAACCAAGGCAGACAAGCTGAGCGCGAACGAGATACGCGCGACGGTTCAGGAATGGTCGTCACTTTTCAACCGCGCCGCTGATTTGATTCCGGTAACATCGGCGACAAAAAACACCGGACGCGATACGCTTCTAAAAATGATCAACGCCCGGTTGTGATCGATCGTACGGTTATTCAGTGCTGTCTTGATCCGCCCAGCTGAACGAAGCGGTCGACCGGTGTGGTAAACATAATTCCCATGCCGGGGGAAGCGAGGCAGGGAAGGGCGGTGATCGCGTCCCTGATTGCCCGGGATTTTTCCCGTTCTGCAAGAATCATCACTTCTTCCTTTTCGGGAACTATCGTGATGCCGAAGAATTTCTCGTCATTCGGTTTTCCGGTTCCCCGCGCGTGCACAATCGTGCCGCCCCGCGAGCCTGCCTTGCGCGCGGCGTCCATCACATCATCGGCAAAGCCCCGGTTCACAATTATCGTGATCAATTCATGTTCGCATTCGCCTTCCATCGCTTTTCCTCCGGTTCGTATGATAAATGAAATTCCGCCGTTTTTTTTCGGATAGAGCGGGGCGTCCCGTATTGCGTTGAACACGGCCTCGAGCTGGTCGTTCGTCACAAGGGTGAGCAGGACGTCCTTTTCCGTGTCTGAAAGCGAGAGCGCGCGCATCAGGAAGGATCCGCCGGAGCCGCGCCCGACCAGTATAGTTCCCCCGCGCGCGCCTGCGCTCCGGGTGAGGGCCGCGACCTTCTCGCCGAGGCCGTGATTTACAATCGTAAAAATCTGGTGGCTATATTCCAATTTTCGCCTCCTTTCTCATATACAGTTCCTTCCGGTGAAACAAAAAGCCGAGCAGCTGAATGCTTACCGGCGGGGCAATAGCTATCATCGCGATGAGTCCGAATGCGTCGGTCGCGGGATTTCCGCCCGAGGACAGGGACGCGCCTATCGTCAGGGTGAGGATGAAGGTACTCGACATGGGGCCTGTCGCTACCCCGCCTGAGTCGAACGCGATCGCGGTGAAGAGTTTCGGCGAAAAAAAACTGAGCGACAGGGCGAGAGTGAACAGGGGGATGAGCAGATACCATATGCTGAACTGCGCGAGAACCCTCCACATTGAAAGGCCGACCGCTCCCGATACTCCGATTGCCAAAGCGGCGAGCAGAAGGGGTTTGCGAATGTTTCCGCCCGACACTTCCTCGACCTGTTCCGTAAGGACCCAAATGGCCGGTTCCGCGCACACAATGACCGCACCCAGGAGACATCCGACCGGTATCAAAATCCAGTTGAAGGAAAGAGCGCCCAGTCCTTTCCCTATTTCCGTTCCTGCGGGAATAAAGGCGGTATAGGCGCCGAGAAAAAAGAGAGAAAGGCCGATGAAGGTATATCCCATACCCATTGCGATGCGCCGGATTTGCGCGGGCGGCAATTTGAGGAGGGTCATTTGGAACACAAGCAGGAGAAGCGATAGGGGGCCGAGCGCCAGGGCGACTTCTGCGAGAATCGGCAATATTTTTGCCCTGTATACCGCGAAAAGAGTTTGCGGAACAGCGGCAACGGCAATCACTGGAAGGGGTAGCGTGTTTCCGTCTCCGCGGAAAAACCCGAGAACGATCACTGCGAGTATCGGCCCTATTGCGGCGATGCCAGTGGAGCCGAAGCTGTCATCCTCGGCTGTCCTGTCGCTGCGCACGCTGGCCACGCCGATGCCGAGGGCGATAAAAAAGGGGACTGTCAGCGGCCCGGTCGCCGCCCCCGAGGAATCAAAGGCCAGGGCGACAAAGACGGCGCTCACCCGAGAGGCAAGGAGAAGGGCTGAGCCGTAGGAGAGGATCACTATGATGCGGTAGGGGATCTGGAAGAGGATGCGGGCAATCGCGAGAGAGAGGGCGAGACCTATGCCGAGGGCTACGGAGAAAATAAGCGATGACGACTTGATCGTCCCGGTCACTGTCTGGACCAGGTCCCCCTGGACGCGCAGATTCGGTTCTGCGATCGTAATGATAAAGCCGACAATGAGGATTACAAGGAGAATGAGGGGCAGTTTCCGGGTTCTCGTAAGGGCCGAGCCGAGCATTGAGCCCGCGGGAACGATGGCGAGATCCACTCCGGTCAGGAAAAAACCAAGCCCCAGAATGACGAGAAGGGAGCCTGCGAAAAAAGAAACCAGTATATATGCAGGAAGCGGCGTGACCGTCAGGTGAAGAATGAGTACAATCAGCATGACAGGCACTATCGCGAGGGTTGTTTCCTTGAGTTTTTGCAGTAGATTCATCTTGTATCAGACCTTATCATGTATTGACAGAAATAACCAGTTTCTGGCAATATGGATCATGGAAACACGTAATATCTTTCTGAATATCTCCCCCCTTGATCATCGCTATTCCCTGTCAGAGTCTTCTGTGTATGACGCCCTTTCTTCCTATATTTCCGAACAGGCCTCGATAATTTCCTGCGCCCGGGCCGAAATTGCGCTCGTGAAGGCTCATTTGGCCGTGAGGGGAACCCTTACAGCGAGCCTTGAAAAAGAGCTCGACCTTGTCGCGGAAACGATTGATCCCTCCCTGGTATATGCCGAAGAAGAAAAAACCAAACATAATGTACGCGCCCTGGTGAATGTCCTTAAAACCCTTGTGCCCGCCGAGGTTGCCCCTCTTGTCCATTTGGGAGCCACCAGCGTCGATATTCTCGATACCGCCCTCGCGGTGCGCATCCGGGACTGCGTGCAGAAGGTTATCCTTCCCGAGCTGCGCGCGCTGGAAAACCATCTGTGCACCATCGCGTCCCGGGAAGCGGCCACGCCCGAAGTCGGCCGTACCCACGGCCAGCATGCAGTCCCCATCACCTTCGGCTTCGCAATGGCGGAATACGTGAGCCGCCTCGGTAAATCGATCCTCGAGATCGAGACCCGCTCCAACGGCCTGTGCGGCAAGCTTGCGGGGGCAGTCGGCGCCTACAACGCCACCAGCATGATAGTCCGCGATCCCGAGGATCTTGAAAGACGGTATCTCGCGTATCTCGGCCTCACTCCTTCCGAGCATTCAACCCAGCTCGTCGAGCCCGAGTACCTTTTGCGCCTCCTTCTCGAACTGAATGTCGCCTTCGGCATCATCGCCAATCTCGCGGATGACCTGCGTAACCTGCAGCGCTCAGAGGTCGGCGAGGTTTTCGAGTATTTCAGCTCTACCCAGGTGGGCTCCTCCACCATGCCCCAAAAGCGCAATCCCTGGAACTCGGAGCATGTGAAGAGCCTGTGGAAGGCTTTCGCTCCCCGCGTCATGACTTTCTTCATGGACCAGATCTCGGAGCATCAGAGGGACTTGAGCAATTCCGCGAGCCAGCGCTTTGTCGCCGACTATCTCGCCGGCTTTACCTTCGCGGTGGCCCGCATGAAAAGCGTCGTCGCCGGCCTCCAGGCGGACCGCGACGGAATGGCTGCGAATCTCGCAAACGCGGGCGGCAAGGTGAAGGGCGGCGTCCTCGCCGAGCCTGCCTACATCCTGCTCGCCGAGTCAGGCATCTCGGACGCGCACGAGGTGATACGAAACATCACCCTTGACGCAGAAACGAATAGAATCACTTTTTATGAAGCGATCGTGAAAAACGCCGATGCGTTCAAGCGTATTACCGCCCAGCTCGAAAAACTCGGCATTGCCGATCCCGCGGGCTTTTTCGCCTCTCCCGAGCGTTACCGGGGACTCGCGGTCGAGAAAGCCGAGCGGCTTTCCGCGAAGTGGCGCGACCTGATGAAGAGCGCCGTGAAGTGACGGCAAAAAACCGGCTGCCCCCGAGATTGCCCCGCAATCGCGAGCGCAGCCGGTTTTTATATATAGAGTTTATTATGGAGGTTTATTGATATGATTGAACTGAAAGAAACCCTTTCCTACGACGATGTGCTCCTGCAGCCCGGCTATTCCGAAGTGCTGCCCCGTGAAACCGACGTGAGCACCGTACTGGTTCGAGATGTGCGCCTGAATGTCCCGGTAATATCTGCGGCGATGGACACCGTTACGGAAGAAAAAATGGCTATTACCCTGGCCCTCGAGGGAGCCGCCGGCGTCATCCACCGGAACCTGAAACCGGAAGTCCAGGCCGAGCAGGTTTCAAACGCCAAGCGGTATCTCAATTGGGTTATCGAATCCCCCATCACCGTTGAAGATGACCGCACCCTCGGCGACGTTAAACAGCTTATGCACCGCTACAACGTGTCGGGTTTGCCCGTTATCACCAAGGATGGAAAGCTCGTCGGCATCATCACCGGGCGCGATCTCCGCTTTTGCCGGGACGACAGTCTCTTTGTCCGGGACGTAATGACCAAGGAAATGGTGGTCACCGAGGGGAAGCCCACTGTGGACGACGCCCGGCAGAAATTCGACAAGCACCGCATCGAAAAGCTTCCTGTCATCGACAATGAGGGGCACCTGACCGGCCTCATCACCGTCAAGGACATGGAAAAGCAGGAAATGTTTCCGAAAGCGGCGCGCGACAAGAAGGGCCGCCTCATCGTGGGCGCCGCCATCAGCAACAATGACTGGGAAGTGCGCCTTCCCCTCCTTACCGGGGCGAAAGTTGACTTTGTGGTGCTTGACACCGCCCACGGCGACTCGAAGGGCGTGCTCGAGGCTGTCCGCGCCATACGCAAAAAATACCCGGAACTTGCCATAATCGGCGGAAACGTCGCGACTAAAGAGGGAACGCGCCACCTGATCGAGGCCGGAGCGGACGCGGTCAAGGTAGGCGTCGGGCCCGGCTCAATCTGCACTACCCGTATAGTCTCCGGGGTAGGCGTTGCACAGTTCTCGGCAGTGCTTGAATGCGCAGAGGAAGCCTCGAAGACAAATACCCCCATCATTGCGGACGGCGGCATCAAGTTCTCGGGCGATATTTCCAAGGCAATCGGCGCGGGCGCGAACGCCGTCATGATCGGCAATCTTTTTGCCGGCTTGAAGGAAGCTCCCGGACGCGAAATCATCTTTGACGGCCGCATCTACAAGGAATACCGGGGAATGGGAAGCCTCGGCGCCATCAAGGACGGCTCGGGCGACCGCTACGGCATCGCAAAGGATGAAACCCCCGTACCCGAGGGAATCGAGGGCCGCGTTCCGTACAAGGGAGAACTGAAGGGATTCCTCCATCAAATGGTTTCAGGCCTTCGAAAGGGCATGGGATATTGCGGCTGCGCGACCATTGAGGAATTGAAGAATTATAAAAAATTTGTTAGAATAACGGCGTCGGGACTCCGTGAAAGCCATGCACATGATGTCACTATCACGCAGGAAGCCCCGAACTATTCCCGTTCCTAAAGTAGGTAAGCATGAACGTAGTTGTAATCGGTGCCCAATGGGGCGATGAAGGAAAAGGCAAGATCGTCGATTATCTCGCCAACGAGTCGCAGACTATTGTACGCTTTTCAGGCGGAGCCAACGCCGGACACACCATTGTAAGCAATGGCGTCCAATACGCACTTCACTTGGTCCCTTCGGGAATCCTGCATGAAAACAACACCGTTTTTCTCGGTGCCGGCATGGTTATCGATCCTGAGGCCCTGTTTGCCGAGCTTGCGATGCTCAAGGAACGGGGAATCAACTGCGAGGGCAGGGTATTCATTTCCGACCGGGCACATATCGTACTGCCCAAGTACCGCGAACTGGACAAAAAGCGGGACGCCGCGCGCAGCCGTCCCCTTGGAACGACCGGCCGGGGAATCGGCACCACATATGCGATGAAAAGCGAACGCGACGGCATCCGGATCGCCGATCTAACCTGGAAGGAAAAAATGGACGAGCTTGAAGACGCGGACCGCGCCTTCCTTGCCCCGTTCATGGACCGCCTTCTCGAGATGAAGGTAAACCTCACCACTGAACTCTGGAAGGCCCGCGGCAAGAAGGTTTTGTTTGAAGGCGCCCAGGGAGCACTCCTTGACCTGGATCTCGGCACCTATCCCTACGTTTCCTCGGGCTTTTCCTCCTCGGCTGGCGCCGCCATCGGCGGATGCATAGGCCCCCGCTCAATCGACAAGATTCTCGGGGTATTCAAGGCATATTCGACACGTGTCGGAAACGGCCCCATGCCGACGGAATTTGATATGAACAGCCAGAGTGAACTCTACAATTACGTGCGCGAAACAGGCCGCGAGTACGGCGTAACGACCGGTCGCCCCCGTCGGTGCGGTTATCTCGACCTTGTTGCCCTGCGCTATGCCTGCCGCTCGAATTCGATCGACGACCTGGTTTTGACCCATCTCGACGTGTATGACACCCTCAATGAAATCGAAGCCTGCGTCGCCTATTCGATAGACGGTAAGGTTACCGAGGAATTTCCGGCTTCGATCGAGGACCTGAACAAGGCGATTCCGGTACTGAAGAACTTCAAGGGCTGGAAAACCTGTCTGAAGGACTGCCGCTCGTACGATGCCCTTCCGAAGGAAGCAAGCGAGTATGTCGACTTTATTGAAAAATACACCGAGACCAAAATCGGTATTATTTCAGTCGGATATGACCGTAACGATACATTTATCCGGGACGATGTCTGGAAGAAATAGGTAGACGGTGTACTCTTTCTGATGTAATATGGATTTAAATAAAAAAAGTGACGATAACCGCCAACGGATGATCGTCACTTTTTTTTTAGTGTCGGCTTTGACGGGAATCCGCAACCTGTCATTGCCGGAAATGGTCTAAAAGGATGGCAATGAGCTTCGGGAGGAGAACAATATGCAAACAATCGCTGATCTTGGTTCCTATACTTTTCCGGCATTATTGGAAAACACGCTTAAAAAATTCCCAAATAGACCTGCGCTCTCCTTTGTAACCGGTGAACCCATTATCTATGCTGAATTCGGCACCAAGGTGATGGAATTGAAAAACACCCTGTACCGGCTCGGTATAAACCCGGGGGACCGGGTTGCCCTGTTCAGCACCAATTGCCCCGCGTGGGGAATATCATATTTCGCGATCGTCTGCCTCGGCGCGATTGCGGTGCCTCTCCTCCCGGATTTCAATGCGAAGGAAGTCGAAACCTGCCTGAAGCATTCCGGAGCTAAAACGCTCATCGTGCAGTCCAAACTGCAGGAACGGATAGCCGATGCCGCCGCGATAGGAATCACTACCATTATCCGGATTAATGACTTTAGCCTGCTGACTGGCAAGGAAACGAGGAAGGGCGATGCTCCGCCTATTCTGGTTTCGGAAAACGATACTGCTTCGATCATCTACACTTCGGGGACCACAGGACGCTCGAAGGGCGTCGAGCTGAGCCACAAGAACCTCGTATCCAACGCGGTAGGCGCGCAGTTTTTCCAGCGCATCAATAAATTCGACGTCAGTGTCTCTATCCTGCCGCTGTCCCATGTCTATGAGTTTTCGTTTAACTTTATTCTGCTCGTGATGAACGGTGCATGCGTCTATTATCTCGACAAACCGCCGACGGTATCGGTTCTTATGCCGGCCCTGAAGAAATTCAGGCCTACCCTCATTCAGAGCGTGCCGATTATCATGGAAAAAATTTACAAGAATAAAATTGTCCCGACCTTCACCGGCAAACCCCTGGTGCAGAAATTGTATGCCATTCCCTTTTTCCGGAAAATGCTGCACCGCATTGCCGGAAAGTCCCTGAAGAGGACCTTCGGCGGACGCATAAAATTTTTCGGCATCGGCGGGGCGAAACTCGATCCGCTGGTTGAGCGATTTTTGAAGGAAGCGAAATTCCCCTATGCTATCGGCTACGGCTTGACCGAGACCTCTCCTCTGCTCGCGGGTTCGGGACCCAAGATCACCAAGATCGGCACCATCGGCCCCGCGATGCCCGGCGTGGAGCTCAAGCTTCTCGATCCCGATCCGGTATCGGGCATAGGCGAGCTTATCGCGCGCAGCGACGGCGTTATGAAAGGATATTACAAGGATAGCGAGCTGACCTCTGCCGTGTTCACCTCCGACGGCTGGTTCCGTACCGGCGATATCGGAAGCCTCGACAATCACGGGCGCCTCTCGCTCAAGGGCCGCTCAAAAAACATGATTCTCGGGCCTACCGGCGAAAACATTTATCCGGAGGATATCGAGTTTGTTTTGAATCAGCACCCTTATGTCGCAGAATCCCTTGTGGTCGAGGGCGATAACGCGTCCCTCGTCGCCATCGTGCAGATCGACGAGGAAAAAATCGCGAACGAGGCGAAGAA
>JAYVSC010000151.1:0-9134 GCA_043775705.1 Spirochaetales bacterium
TCTTCAATTCAACTCTGAACATAGTATTGGGAAGAGATTCCTTGACAACACCTTCGACTTCGATAGCTTCTTCTTTCGCCACAATTCCTCCAAAAAAGATGTGAAAAATGCAAAAAAAGTTTGCTTTTTACAGATTTCGTTCGTATAATTCTATGGTCAATCAATATCTTTGTCAACTGGAGTGTACTGTATGGAAAAAGAATTCGCAGATCAAATGAAAGTAGCTTTATATGCCCTTAAAAAAGAAATAATCGATACATTGATTGCAAATAATGAAGATTTTCGCGCCATTGTCGAAGGTTTGGACCCAAAGGACTTCGCCGATATCGCCTCGGATGATATAGACCGTAAAATGCTCGAAACCATCGGTTCAAAGGATATGAAGCGCATGCAGCTCATTGATTCCGCGATCACGCGCATCGAGCAGGGTAAATACGGCCTGTGCATGAAGTGCAGCAAGAAAATCCCGCGCGCCCGTCTCGAGGCTATACCCTACGCCCTCATGTGCATTGAATGCCAGAGTTCCGACGAGAGACGCAACAGATAGGGGGCCCTGGCATGCAGGGGAAAAAAAACAGGACTCTGAATGAGTCCTGTTTTTTTTTACCGCCGGTAATAGCCCCTTTTTGTCCGAGGTGAGCGAAGCGGGCCCCCTCGCTTCGAAAGTTTTTGTTTCAAAAACGTTTCTCCGCTACCCCCGCTTTTAAAACATCCTCTTAGGGGATGATTTTTTTTATCGTTTCGATCAGTTTTTCGTTGTTGAACGGTTTGACTATCCAGCCTGTGGCGCCTGCTTTTTTTCCTTCCTCTACAACAGAACCCTGCGATTCAGTGGTCAGCACGAGTATAGGGATGAACTTTATTCCGTCGGTTTCGCGGATTTTTTTCATCATTGTGAGTCCGTCCATGTTCGGCATATTCACGTCGGTAATCACGAGATTCACTTTTTGCGCGGCGAGCTGTTTCAGCCCTTCAACACCGTCTGCAGCCTCAAATACGGCATAACCGCTCTGCTCCAGAATAAAGCGGATACTCTGCCTTATCGAAACTGAATCATCCACCACAAGAATCGTTGCGCCCATAATCAAGCCTCCCGGTACGCTGACAGTGATATTCCCTTTATGAATATCTGATTTAATGGTACTCGCAGAGCGGGGGAAAAGCAAGGATTTGCGGCCTTTTTGTTATCCGTTCGGGATACAGAAATAATAAGCCAAAGCTGAAAAATCTGTCTCGTTTGGATTTCAACTTCACCGATACTGGTTTATAATTGGATAAAACAATGTGTCCGTTCGGGAGTGGTATGGAGCTACAACAGATTCAGGAAAGTCTGCGAAAGTGCAGTAAAGAATCGGAAGATATTTATTCCAAAATTGGATCGGCTTTTCCGTCTTTATTGGCGATCAATAAAACGTCGGACTCGAGTTCCCTGGATTCCCTTATTTCCCTTTTGCAGAATATATCCGACGGCTTTGCCGGATATCGCGCGGACGAGGTAGTTTTTTTCGAGCAGTATAACGCGAAAAATACCGCTCTATTTACCGATTTGAACGATAAAATGCATGCGCTTGACGGGATCAGCGAACGGGTATCGGCAATACGCTCGGATTCCGAAGAACTCGAGATCATCGCGCTCAATGCCATGATTGTTTCGATTAAATCAGGTGACAAAGGACGTGCCTTTTCCTGCATCACCGAGAATTTAAAGAGTCTCTCGGCCAGAATGATAGAACTTTCCAACCTGCTGATTTTCGACCAAAAAAAGCTCACTGCCAAGAATGAAACCCTGAAGGATTCTTTTTTGGCGGTCATTAAAACGCAAAAGGACTTGCTTGAGGCCGGGAATTCCGGAGGCAATTCCGACATTTTACGAATTATCGCTTCCGCTTCGCTCGACTTGCAGAATCTGAAAAATACCGCAGGAACCATTACCGCTCCGATTCTCGACGCCATGAGCGGTATTCAGCTGCAGGACATCATCCGGCAGTCTATCGATCAAGTGCTTTTGGCAGTCGCTGAGTTTAAACCGGTTTCCGATTCACCCGCAAATGAGGACAAGCTTGACCAGGCTACACTGAATTCTGAACTTCTGTCAGTGTCGGCAAGCATAGCCCGCGATGTCTTCCGGAATCTTGAGTCTTCGATCGAGACTTTTTCCTCTGCCTGGGCAAAGGTGCATTTGATACTGGATGAGGTCGAAAGTCTGCGCGTCAAGTTCAAGGCAGGCTATCTTGACGAGCGGAATATGAAGGACAGTTCCATACCCCTTCAGCTTGAACGGATGACCAGCTCCTTCGCTGCGTACATAGGCCGGATTTCTCTTTACCAGCGAGGAAAAAAAACAATGGTGAGGGAGAGTACCCAGATCGTCTTTGACGTAAAACACCTGCGTGTCCTGTTCGATTCCATCCGGCCGGTGATCGAACGCCTGCAGCATGTACGGATAAACCAGCAGATTGAAGTCTCCAAAAATCCCGCTCTGAGTACTATTCTTGACACGGTCAATTATATGAGCAGCCTGATCAATCAGGCAGATATGAGCGTGCAGGATACCCGCAAGGAACTTCTGCGTTTTATCGGTGAGATCGATGAATTGATTCTGGATTTTTCTTCCGGCTCGGAAATCGAGAACAGTGAAATTGAGGAAATAAAGGCAGAAAAGACCGTTTTCTTTGACAAGATGAAATCGTTCCAGGAAAACCTTGCCCTGGTTGTGGTACATCTGCAGGTATATCCCGATTCCTTTCAAGGTCTGTGCCGCGAGATCGATTCTCTGCTTTCCGCGCTGAAATCCATTTCGTCGTCGGTATCGGACATTTCCAACGAGTTCGACCGCCATAGCCAAAGATCGCGCGCGGAACTTGACAGGCTCCTGTCGTCATCTGGCCTTGAAAATTGGACAATCAGGAACTCTCATTTCATGAAGATAGTAGAGCGCTTTACGATTACATCCCACAAGGAAACTGCGGGCAGGATCGGAGGTTTCGAGATAGAGAGGGCAACACATGAAGGCGTCGAATCGGGAGACGTCACGCTCTTCTTTTGATCACCGCGTCGACAATACCGGTCAGCGGCACGATTCTGTCGATAGCCCCAAGCTTGATGGCTTCTTTCGGCATGCCGAACACGACGCATGATTCCTCATCCTGCGCGATCGTGTAAGCGCCCGCGTTTTTCATTTCGAGCATGCCGCGCGCACCGTCATCGCCCATCCCCGTCATGATCACGCCGATCGCGTTCTTTCCGGCGTATCTCGCAGTGGAGCGAAACAACACGTCGACGGATGGACGGTGCCGGCATACCAGAGGGCCGGTCTTTACCTCGACATAATAGCGCGCTCCGGTCCGCTTCAGAAGGATGTGCTTGTTTCCGGGCGCTATCAGTACCCGCCCGCGCAGCACCGAGTCGTTGTTCTCTGCTTCCTTGATGCTTACATCACAAATTCCGTCAAGGCGCGCGGCAAAGGCCGCAGTAAAATGCTCGGGCATGTGCTGCACTATCACCACTCCCGGGCAGTCGATTGGGAGCTTTTCCAGGAATATTTTGAGTGCTTCTGTTCCCCCGGTCGAAGCGCCTACCACTACCACGCTTTCCGTCGTGTCTATGGACATATTCCCTGAGGGGAGGGCTATCATCACGTCCGCGGTAAGTTTGGGCGTCACAGGATAGAAGGCCGCCATTTTCATCTTGCCCGTTTTTGTCATGCTTGCCGCACGGACCGCATCGCATATCATTACCTGGGATTCCCTGATGAATTCCTTGGTGCCTACCTTCGGTTTCAGGATGATATCGACCGCACCGTATTCCATCGCCTGGAAAATATTCTGCGAGCCTTCTTCCACCTTGCTTGAACAGATGATTACCGGGAGAGGATGCTGTGTCATCAGTTTTTTCAGAAAGGTAAGCCCGTCCATTCTCGGCATCTCGATGTCAAGTATGACGACGTCGGGAATATTGGTTTTCAGTTTCTCGGCGGCGTCATACGGATCCGATGCGGTGATCAGAACCGTAATGTCTTTTTCCATGGTTAATATTTCAGTCAGGGTTTGGCGCACGACGGCCGAATCGTCAATAATCATTACCTTGATCATGCGTTGCCTATCGCCGGTTTTCTGTAGGTCGCGGCCGCGATGCTTTGCAGATCCATGCGGGCGCTGCTGATGTTTTCCGAATGGCCCATGAACAGATATCCCCCCGGCGCAAGATGTTCGTATACGTTTTTCAGTACTTTCACCTGTGTGGAATGCTCAAAATAAATAAATACGTTTCTGCAGAAGACAATATGGTATTCCCGTTTGATCTGAAAATTCGCATCCATGAGATTCAGGTGCCGGAACTGTATCTTCGCGCGGATATACGGCTTGAAACGGATTGATTTCAGGGAGGGGTCCTTGCTCTGCATGCAAAACGCCTTTTTATCCTTGCTTGGTATTTTTTTTGCCTGGTGTTCGGTGTATATTCCCGTTTCTCCGATATTCAGGGCTGTGTCCGAAATGTCGGTGGCGAGAATCCGGTAAGTGATTCCTTTATGTGACTGGATGAAATTTTCCATCACCATCGCCAGGGTATAGGCTTCCTGTCCCGTCGCGGCGGCGACTGACCAGATGTTGATCTCGCGCTGCCCTTGATCATTGATCAGATCCGGAAGGATTTGGTCGGCCAGCAAGTCATAATGAGAAGACTCGCGGAAAAAATCAGTCTCGTTGGTAGTTACCGCGTCGATTAGTTTTTGTATCTCGCCCTTTGCTCCCTCTGGTCCGAAAACGAACGAGCAGTATTCCTCGTACGAATTCAAACCCAGGATGCGCACTCGTTTTGCCAGGCGGGATTCCAGCATTATCTGCTTTGATTGCGGAATCTTTATTCCGAGCTTTCTCTCGATGAAATCCTTCAGCGTGTCAAAGGATTCCTGATTCATGCCTTTGCCTTTTCGGTGATATCGACAATCTGCTCCACGTCGAGAATAAGCGCAACGGAACCGTCGCCCATTATCGTCGCGCTCGATACCCCTTCCGCATGCCGATAAATTTTTCCGAGCGGCTTGATTACCGTTTGGTTGCTTCCCTGCACTTGATCCACGAGGATTCCGATCAGCTGGTTCTTGATGCTTACGACAACGATCTGTTCGATGGTCGACCGCTCCCCGGGTATGCTGAAAAACTTTCTCATATTCACGAAAGGAAGCTGGCGTCCGTGGAACATGACTATATTATTGTTGTTTTTCTGATTCGTCTCAATGTATTCAAGGCAGCCGACGATTACCGAGAGTGGAATCACGAAATTATCGTTTTGAATGCGTACGAGCAGGCCTTCGATGATCGCGAGCGTCAGAGGAATCTTCAGCATGATGCGCGTGTATTTTTTCTCCTCGCTTTCGATCGTGATGGACCCGCCTATCATCTCCATTTGGCGGTTTACCACGTCCATCCCGACGCCGCGGCCCGAGACTGCGCTTACCTTTTCCTTGGTCGAAAAACCGGGCGCGAAGATGAGTTTATACAGTTCCTGCCTGGTCAAAACATCGTCAGGTCGGATAATGCCCTTTTCAACGGCTTTTTTCCGGATGGCTTCTGTGTCCAGTCCGTTTCCGTCATCCTCGATATTGATGTATACGGATGCGCCGGTTTGCGAGGCGCTCAGTTTGATAGTCCCCGCTTCGTCTTTTTGCCTTGCCGTGCGTATTCCGGGATTCTCGATACCGTGGTCAAGGCTGTTACGGATAATATGTATGAGCGGATCATTCAGTTTTTCGATGACTGTTTTGTCCAGTTCCGTTTCCCCTCCTTCCGTAACAAGCTCCACGTTTTTTCCGAGTTCCGCGGAGAGGTCCCGGACAAGCCGCTTGAAGCTGGAGAAAGAGGTGCCGATCGGTATCATGCGTATGCCCATCGTATTGCTTCTCAGCTCGTCAGTGAGGCGTCCGAAATGTTCGATGATCGAGGTGAGCTCGTCATCGTCGGCGTAAGATTTGCTCGTCTGCTGAATACGCGCGTGAATCGTTACAAGCTCTCCGACCAAAGCCATGAGCTGATCGAGCTTCTCGGACTTGACCCGGATGGTGTTTATATCGGTTGAGGCGGCCTTGCTTTTTTGGACTTTCTGCAGCTGTTTCTGTTCTTCAAGCGCCATTTTCAGTTCGTTCGGCGATACCAGTTTTTCCTCGACCAGAATTTCTCCGATGCGCTTTTGCGAGTCGAGGAAAACTTTGAGCGTGTCCTTCGTGAGCTTGCCCCGTCCGACGAGGATTTCACCCAGTTTTATTGACGAGGGATTATTTTCATCGATTATATTCTTCAGGCATTCTATGCTGATTTCCGAGAAATCCTCGACAAACACGAAAATATCCCGGATCTCATTTTCAGTCGCTGTGGTGTTTATAAACATTTCCCAGCTGGTCAGGCAGTCTTCCGGATCAAGTTCGCGAAGAGGAACGATATTTTCGAAATTCGGTATGCACACGGTCTCACCCAGATTTCTCACCTCGTTGATGAGTGCGAAGGGATTCGTTCCCCTGCGGAAGATATCCTTGCCCGGTTTGAATTTGATGTGCCAGGTTTCCAGGGTTTTTTTCACTGCAATCCTGGTTTGAGAAGCAGCCTTTTCTTCCTGCTGGCTCTGGATATCCGCTTCGGGGGTAAAGCCGACTGCTGTTTTGAACTCAAAGAGAAATTCCATGGCTTCATCCTGCAGCACTCCTGTTTGGTTTGCCGTATCCTCAAGCATGCCGAGAATACGGTCCCTTGCCTGAAGCGTGTAGTCGATCAGCTCGCGCGATATCTTCAGCTTGCCTTCCCGCAGGGCCGAAAGGATCGACTCAACTTCGTGGCTGAAGGCGGCGATCTGGTCCAGGGAGAACATCGCGGCGGAACCCTTGATGGTATGCATGACGCGAAACACCGCCGAGACCAGTTCCTTGTCTTCGGGTTCGTTTTCCAGCTCAAGCAATGTTGATTCAAGCGTTCCCAAAAGTTCCAGAGCTTCTTCCTTGAAAGTGTCAATGAATTGGTCGTTCCCCATAACGCATCCTTATTATTAGAAAATGGAAATAATTGCCTGTTCCAGTTCTTCACCGGTTCGGCATGGTGTATCGGAAATACCTGCGGTGACCGCGCAGGATTGCAGGTTGTCGCCAACGATACCCGTCAGGCGCAATTTCTTTTTTTCGATGGCTGCCTGTTTGAAAAGCGCAAGCAGGATCTGCAATCCCGCGAGATCGATATCGGTTATTTCGGATACATCGAAAATAACGTCGTCTTCTCCGGTAAGTAGCTCCAGGTATTTTTTTCTGCATTCAACGGCAAAATCGATGGTGAGCGACAACTCATTCATTGGTGATCTCCTCGCCGGTCTGAACCAGCATGAGTTCTTTTTCGGACAGGATTTTCCCGATATTCAGGATAATGACGTATGTATCGTGTATCTTTGCCATTCCCGAAATATATGAGGTGTTTATCGCGATTCCGATCCTGGGAGGACTCTCTATTTGATCCGGCTCTATGGTTACCACGTTTTGGACAAGATCGTTGAAGATGCCGATCGTGAATTTTTGAGTCTCTCCGTCCGAAAAAATATTTTCTATTTCGAGCACGATAATGCTCGTGTTTTTTGTCACCTGCGTTCCGCCCAGTCCGAATTTGAGGCGCAGATCAAGAATGGGAATGACGTTCCCTCTCAAATTGATTACGCCTGTCATAAAGTCGGGCATTCGAGGCACCCTGGTAATTCGGGGTACTTTGAGGATTTCTTTTATGCTTAACACGTTTATCGCAAAGATTTCATTTGATTGGTTGAAAATCAAATACTGATTGATTCCTTCCCGATTAATATCTTCCACGCAGAACTCCTTTTCTTTTACCGTTTTTTATAAAGCTACTTCCGCGTTTACCTGAATTTCCTGCAGCTCGTTTCCGGTAAGAATTTTATTTATATTCAAAATGATGATAAAATGAGTATCGATGTGTCCCATCCCGGTGATGAAAGTGGTGTCAATTGTAACGCCTATTTTCGGCGGAGGCTCGATGTCATTCGGTTCGATGGTTATCACGTTCTGCACCATATTGCTGAAGAGGCCTATGACAAGAACTTCCGGCTTGCCGTCATTTCGGATTGTAGTTATTTCGGTTACGATTATTCCCGTTTTTTCGGTCATAGTCGTCTCGCCCAATCCGAATTTTCTGCATAGATCCAGAACCGGAACCACTCGCCCCCGGAGATTGATGATGCCGATCATGTAGTCGGGCATCCGCGGCAGTTTTGTTATTTTGGGAACGATGAGCACTTCCCTGATATTCGTCACCTTGATGGCATACACTTCTTCCGAAAGCTTGAAGGTTAAATACTGGTTTATTTCGATCGGTTTATGCTCTGTCATTTATTTCTCCTGTTGATCGTTATGCTTATTACGCTGATGGTCATGAAAGTGGTGCTGATAGATCTTGTTTTGCGCATTGATCTTTTCCCCCGCCCCCATTACCATACAAACTCGTACAATAAGTATAATTGACGGATTCCTTGAAAGCAAATAACAGGAATAAAGCTTGAATCAGTATAGTTTACAGGAAATGGAGAGACCTCGGGATCTTGATCCCTATTTTTCCTTCAGTTTTGCGATTACATACCCGTATCCATTCCCTTCATGCGGGACTGTGCAGGCGGAACAGTCTTTCGTACCGTCTTCCAGGATGGTGAATGATCCGCCGCAATCGGATCGGTGATACAGGGGGCAGAAACAAAAAAGACAATTGATTTTCTTCAGTCCTGAATGGCAGGGCCGGTATTCGCAGTCCCTGTTTTCGAAAAATTCATGGCTCATATTCTGCTCCTCCTCTGCTTTTGTGTGTATCTTAGCGCGTAATGGCCTAAAAAGGTAGAATTATCCGTCGAATTTCCGGGTACGGCGGAGGTCTTTCAAGGAAGCAGGCTTTGCTTGATTTGGAGAGCGGAAGGAAAAAATAAAAAAGATGAAAAGGTAATTGTTTTTTGGAAGGACGGATAGACGGCAGTCTTGGGCGCCTCGAGCGGAAGCTGGATGCGGTCATTGACGCTCGGCCGGAGCGACGCGGATCCAGACGCCGCCGCTGACGCTCCTCTTCCGACCTGACTCGGACCGTTTTACCCGAGACCTTGGCGCGATA
>JAYVSC010000152.1:0-32217 GCA_043775705.1 Spirochaetales bacterium
CCGCGGTAAAAGAAATCAAGAGAGCCTTTGTAACCAATATGAGGGACCAGCCCTTTTATATCGAACTTATCGAGGAAATATTAAAGGAAGATTATTCGCCTGAACGCGCGGTTCTGCAGCAGGATTTGCTGAAACGCATGTCTGTTTCAAAGCAGGATGACAAGAAATCCGCCGCGGATGAAAGCCTTAAACCGGTGCTGCTGGACGGTATCAGGACGATAGGTTCGGTTACTCCGCAAATGGATGAAATTGTCCTGAAGCTGCAGGAAAACCAGCATCTTCTTATGAATGTGGAAAAGGGATTTTTTCAAAAGCTCGCCGACCTTCTCCGGAAAGCCTTCAATATTCCGGAGGAAGTGCATGAAATCGTTATTGTCACCGTCGATCCGGCTACCCAGACCAATAAACGGGAAACCATGAATTTCGACGCCTTTATCGAAGATATCAAAAGGCGATCAAGGATTTATAACGGATTTACGGTCAGGGGTACCGTACAGTACCAAAAAATTGAAACGATGGAAGAGCTGCAGATCCTGGATCTGCTGACACGGAATATCGCCGAGATGAATACGATTGTCAAACAATTTTCCGGATTCGATGATTATTTCAAGCAGACCATACCGCCGGAGCTTCGCGATCGGGTCAGGGGAATCAAAGTGGAAATATCGGCAATACGTAATAATCTGGTTAAGGCAAATCAATGCAGGGCAGAATATGCTTCGCAAGTAGAGGAACTACAACAACTGAAAAAACTGGGGATCACTAATGTATAATTCACGCATCGCGCTCGCTTTTTGTTTTGCTCTTTCATTCAGCACCGCTCTTTTTGCCCAAAGCACCGACTATCCGCAGTCCGAATTCGTGGCCAATATTTCTTCTAATATTCCCGACTGGAGGCCTTATAAGGCATATAACGCCGATGAAGCCCAGATTCTGACTGCTATTTACGAGGGACTTTTTGTCTATGATCCCTACACTCTCGAACCGGTTCCGGCGCTTGCGGTTTCACAGGTAGAAAGCAAGAACAGCCTCGAGTGGACATTCAAGATACGGAAAAATGCCCGTTTTGAAAACGGTGACACCATAACCGCCAATGACGTGCGCGCCTCGTGGATGAACCTTCTCGATCCGGCGAACAGCGCGCCCTACGCATCCCTTTTCGACTCGATCACCGGAGCCGCGGATTTCCGCACCGGGAAGAACACGGACCCTCTGTCGGTAGGCATTACCGCGCCGGACAGCGAAACTCTGATCCTCCGCCTGAATTCACCGGCCCAGCAGCTGCCCAAAATTCTCTGCCACCATGCGTTCGCGGTCATGCATCCCGCAGACCTGAAAAGGGCTTCCTCCGACAAGACTGATGCCGCCTACACCCCCATATCGAGCGGTGCGTTCAAAATCAAGTCGATTTCGAAAACCGAAATTATTCTCGTGAAAAACGATGCATACTGGGATGCCGCGAATGTGGCTCTCCCCTCGATCAAACTGCTGGTATCCGATGATGCCGACGTACTTACGGCAGGCTTCAACCAGGGCCTTATCCACTGGCTCGCCGGTTCATCGGTGGTGGACCGGATTATTGATCCTGCATCCATTCATTTAACCCCGATGTTTTCAACTGAATATTTCTTTTTCCGCAGCACCTGGGGCCCCTGGGCGGACAGCAAAATCCGGAATGCGCTCCTGCTTGCGGTTCCCTGGACAGAGCTGAGGTCGAACTACCTGATTCCCGCCAAAACACTTGTGTTCCCCATCCCGGGATATCCCGAACTTGCCGGCATCAGCGTGCAGAATGTTGACGATCCAAAGAAAAAACTCATTGAAGCCGGCGTCCTGGACGCCTCGAAACTGCCGCCTCTGGTAATCCTGATTCCCGAATCGGAACCATTCAGCAAGCTCGCGTCAATCCTCGAAAAAGCATGGAAGGGACTCGGGTTTACGGTCGAGATCAAGAGCCTGCCCTACAGCTCGTACTATGCTTCGCTGCGAAACGATACGTATTCCATCGGCATCACTTCATGGATAGGCGACTTCCCGGATCCACTGTCCTTCCTGGAAATGTTCCGCCCCTCTTCGACTCTCAACGATTCAGGATGGAATAATCCCTCCTATGAAAAGCTGATTCTGGATGCCTCGGCCCTGAAAGTCGCGAAAGAGCGTTATGCAAAGCTGGCAGAAGCGGAAAAACTGCTGCTCGGCGAAGGCGTCATCCTGCCAATTGCGCATAATCCATCCCTCAACGTGATTGACATAAACGGCATTTCGGGCTGGTATACGAATGTGCTGGATATACATCCTTTCAAGTTCGTCCGGTTTTCACCGAAAAAAACCCTGCCAGGCGTCGCCATGGTCACCCGATGATCTATATTCAACCGCCGGATCGGCCTTTGACCAGTGCGGTTTTTTATGATATACTTGTAAGGATATGAGCCAAATTACCACTTTCGCGGTCAACCAGAAAATTGTCTATCCCAGCCAGGGCGTCGGGAAAATACTTGAAATCAAGGAAAAATCATTTAAACATGAAATGATTTTTTACTATGTCATATATCTCGCGGTTTCCGACATGACTGTGATGGTACCGGTGCTCAAGGCCGAGGCCCTCGGCATCCGCGCGATCGTTTCTCCGGACGAAGCAAGGCGCGCCCTCGATCTCATCTCGGAGGAATTTGAACCCATCCCTTCCGACTGGAAGCTCAGATACCAGATAAACCTCGACTTGCTGAAAAAAGGCAGCGTTATCGATATAGCGACAATAGTCCGGTCCCTGTATCACCGCAGCAAGATAAAGGAGCTTCCCATCCTTGAACGCAAGCTCTATGATTCGGCCAGGAAGCTGCTTGAAGATGAAATAACCTACTCCCTTGATCTCCCCCGGGACGAAATTGAAGCGCTCATTCATTCTCATCTCGAACCTTACGGTTCGGATACCCCCCATATAGTGAAGGATATCGCGGCAGTCATAGACGACGATGATGATTTAATGGATGAGGATACCGGACCCGAGGATGACAGCGACGACGACGACGGCGATTCCGACGAATAACATGCAGAACGCCTTGGTTCTGACTGCAGCCGGGAATTCGACGCGCATGGGCGGCGGGGTAAAAAAAGAATACCTTCCGCTTTTGTCGAGCAGCGACGGCACAGTCAGCGTTCTTTCATCAGCCCTCCATGCCTTCCTTTCAACAAGTTTTTTCAAATTCATTGTCATCACCCTGCCCTTTAATGGCGAACAGGAAGCCCGCCTCATTCTCGCCGCCGACCTCCGCATCAAGTCTTATTTACACTCCCCCGATATCACCCTTCTTTTTACGGAAGGCGGCTCAACCCGTCAGGATTCCGTCAAAAAGGGTCTCGAAACCCTCGCTTCGCGCACCGGAGTGCCCGAACACACAAAAATCGGGACGGTATTGATTCACGATGGAGCCCGGCCCTGGGTTAAGGCGGAAACAATCAGCGCGGTGCTTGAGGGAGTGCGCCTTCACGGCGCATCGGTGCCCGCCGTCGAATCCGTGGACACGCAAAAAGAAACAGATCTGAACGGGAAGATTATCCGTCATCTCGACCGCACCCGTATTTCGTCAGTCCAGACGCCCCAGGGATTTCTGTTTGAGCCCCTCCTGGAGGCCCACCGGAAGGCGGAAAAGGATGGACGCACCTATACGGATGACACCGAGATTTGGGGACGCTACGCGGGAGATGTATATATCTGTGCGGGAGACCGGGGAAACCGAAAAGTGACCTTTCAGGGAGATATATAGCATGATACGGACCGGACTGGGCTGGGATCTGCATCGTCTCGTCGAGGGAAGGCCCCTGATGCTCGGAGGGATTCACATTCCATTCGGCAGGGGAGAAGAGGGCCATTCCGACGGGGATGTGCTCCTGCATGCAATTACTGACGCGCTGCTCGGTGCCGCCGCGATCGGCGATATCGGTGAATTCTTTCCGCCGTCCGATCCCCGATGGAAGGGAGCCGACTCGAAAACACTTCTCGCAGAGGCCTGGAAGAAAGTGCAGAAAGCGGGATGGAAGCTCGAGAACCTGGATTGCGTGATCGCCCTCCAGTCGCCCAAATTCCTGCCCTGGAGGCAAGAAGTGAGAGAATCAATCGCGTCCATTCTCGCCGTTTCTGCGGATCGCGTCTTTGTCAAGGCAAAGACGGGAGAAGGACTCGGGGATATCGGCAGGGGGGATGCGGTCGAAGTCTGGGCAAGCTGCCTTATAACCCGTCCTATTTCTGGGGAAGCTCGAGAATAAGTTCCACTTCTCCGCGTGACAGATGCAGGGCCCGCGCTATTTCGTCCACTTTCCATCCCTGATGGGCAAGCTTCACGACATTTTCGCGTATTCCTATCGGAGGGGCGCCCTTGCTCTTCTTGGAGCTGCCGTCTTCTTTTATCAAATCGCCCATAAGCTTGAGCTGATCCTGGGACTGCTTGGAAATTTCCTCAAGCCGGGTTTCGGTCCGCGCGAGCCATTCCCGCGCAGTCTGCATTTTCTCGGTTCGCTTTTCGACGTCGTCAAGAATCATGTCCAGATTGGACAGTTTTTCGACCGTCAGATTCGTCTTTTCCTTGTTCTCGAGCAGGGTCTCGATATTATTCTTGATCGCGGACAGCTCCGAGGGAATGAGCGAGATATTCTCGCGGTAGTCGTGCAGGGAGCCTTCGAGAACCTTCAGGTTTTCAAAGGCCTTGTCTATCCCGTTCACGCTCTGGTCGAGCACCACCGATTTCTTCTCGAGTCTTTCATACCGGCTGTTCACCTCGGTAACGCTTTCCTCGAATCGGCGTATCTGCACCTGGTACTGCTGCAGGTCGTCATTGGTTAGGGTAAGTTCGGAAATCTTCCTGTCGATGGAATCCGAGAGGGCGAGCAGCTTATTGAAATCCGACTCGAGGATATCGATGCGCTTTTTCTCGGTCATAAAGCGGGTGACCTTCGCCCCGGTCTCTTCCTCGAGTTTCTTTATGCGGCCGTACTGGGTCTCAAGGTTGCGCATGGTGTCGCGGTATACGTCAAGGCGCGTAATCTCGCTCTTGAGACTTTCGATGTTCGACTCAAGGGTATTCTTGAGTTCGTCGGCGCGGTCGAATATTCTGGTCTGCGCGATGAAGGCTTTTTGTCTTTTGTCGATTTCCTCGAGAGTCGCGCCGAGGGAAGATGAGTCGCCCTGAATTTTCTGGAAGAGCTTTTCCTGGGTCAGTTCGAGCTTTTCGCGGAGATCCTGGACCGTTGTCTTGAGAATGCGTATGCCCGCATCCGTCTCGGCGCCGGTTTCCCGAATTCTCTTTTCCTTCTCTGCCGCCATTATTTCGTACGCCTTGTTGAATCCTGCTATCGCGTCGGCAGAGCGTTTGTCAAATTCGGTATTGGCGGACGCGATATCCGCCTTCATGGCCTCAAGGCTGTCCTTGAGCTGTTTCCGCTCTCCGGCGGTCTGCGCGACGAAGTCGCGGTAATTGGTCTGATAGGCCGTATCGAGATCCGCGATTGCGCCGGAAGTAAGGCTCGCCAACGCGGTGATCTTGTCCGAGAAAAGGATCTTTGCGTCCGCAAGCTGCTGTTCGTTTTTCGCCTGCCAGGAAACAAAACCGGTCTTGATATTCTCGAGCGTCGAGTCCGCCTCGGCCTTCGCGCTCTCCATTGAATTGATGAACTCCTTGGTGCGTCCTTCCACTTCCCTCTCCTGTTTTCGAAGGAGATCCTGAACCATGATCGCGTGGGAGCCAAGCTCGTTCTGCACATGGAGCTCGGCGTTTTTCCGCGCCTGGGCGAATTCGGAGCGGAACTGCTCGACGAAGGAGAGGATGGACTGGTCGCTCGCGGTGATTCGCGATCTCAGCTCGATCTCGACCGTTGTCATCTGCTCGTCAAGCTTGGCGGTCTGTATCCTGAACTGGTCAGCGATTTCGCCGAGCCTTTCTTTGAGCTCGAGGCTGTAGGCGGCTTCCATGTCCTTTCTGCCGCCCTCGCTCTCTGCCGAGAGCACGAGAAGGCGCTCGTCGACGTTGCTCTTCCAGTTCGTCAGCGCGGCCGTTATCGCGTCGCTGCGCTTGGCAAGGTCGGTAAAGAAATCATCCTCGAACATCTTGAGCTTTTCGGAAACATTTTCATAGGCACGGGACTTGAGTTCATTGAGGCCGCTTTCAAGGCTCTTCATGCGGCCGGCCAGTATCTCGCCTTCTTCGGCGAGCTTCTTCTCGAAGCCGTTCTGGCGCGCCTGCTGATCTTCCGTAAACGAGGCGAAGTCGTCCAGGACCCTTTTTTCGGTCGCATGCATGGATAAATGCAGCTGGGCATCGAGACGGTCAACGTCTCCCATAATCTTGTCGAACTGGGCAAGCCGGTAGTCGGCGTCATGCGTATAGGAATCGAGCTTGTTCTCGAGTGAACCGGAAGCGGAGGAAAGGGACGCATCAAGGGCGGCTTCGACCTTCTTGATTTCAGCGAGCATTTCCCTGATCCGGGAATCGGTAAGGGTCTCCGTGGTCTTGATTTTTTGTTCCAGACGGGAAACGGATTCGCCGGAATGTTCGCTGAGCTGCCGGATCTCCTCCCGGGCCGTCTCGAGCAGGTCGGAGGATTCGCCTTGCCATTCCGCCTTGAAGGTCTTGACGAGAAGCTGGGTTTCCTGCAGTTTTTCCTTTGTGTGTTCATGAAGTGCCGTGGTCTTTTCCTCGACGGTTTCCTTGTACTTGGCCAGCCTTTCCCCCGCCTGTTCCTTCAGCTTTGCAAAGGCCGCATCCTCAAGAGCATCGGCCCTGCGCGCGGATTCGGCAAAGGCTTTCTGGTAAAGTTCCTTCATCTTTTCGGAAGCGGCGGAAACAATTTCGGTACCGCTGTGATGGGCGGCTGCGACCCTGTGTTCGAGCTCGGTTATTGTTCTGGCCATTTTGGCGAGGGTATCCGCCTGCACGGACGCAAGGCTTTCCCTGTTTTCGTTCGTAAACCTTTCCTGCAGGGCAGGAAGGGATGAGTAAATTTCCTGAAGCTGTTTTTGGGAAGCGACGAGCTTTTTCCCGAGCGAATCGGCAAAATCGGATTCAGAAGTGATTTTGGACAGATTGGCCTCGGCGAGAGAAGTCATATCCAAAAGCTGCTTTATCGTCTCTTCGGATGTATGAATGTGTTTTTCAATGTTGGAGACGGCTTTTGTCCGTTCCAGCAGCTCCCCTTCCTTGCGCACCAGGTCCTCGCGGATGGATTCGAGACGCTTGACGGCCGCGACGGCCTTGGCTTGCTGGACATCAAGCGCAATGGAGGATTCCTGGAGGAGGGAGGACCGTTCCTTGATGAAAAGTTCGAGTTCTGCCTTGAGCTTGTCGCCGAATTTTTTCACTTTTTCTATCGAACGGTTATTCTTGTCCAGCTGTCGAAACAGAATCAATAGAATCAGGGATATGCAGAGGGTTAAAATGTTTCCGGAAGTAAAAAAATTCATTACCGGGCCTGCCCTTTTTGTATGGAATATTAATTATTTATTTTAGCACATTACAAGTCAATTGGCGATAGTCAGAAAAAGAAATATCGGCTTCCCGAACCTTGCATCCGAGGGCGTGCAAAAAGGGATTGATTATGCACGCAGTTTTCATTCCCGCCGATGCGGCGCCCCTGACATCGGAGCGGATACTGTTGCCCACATAGAGAATGCGGGACGACGGAACCGAAAGGGCATCGGAAAGGGCAAGAAAGGGGACGGGAGAGGGTTTCAGGGCGCCGG
This sequence comes from Spirochaetales bacterium, assembly GCA_043775705.1. Taxonomy (GTDB): domain Bacteria; phylum Spirochaetota; class Spirochaetia; order Treponematales; family Treponemataceae; genus Teretinema. The sequence goes on from JAYVSC010000152.1 coordinate 7,730, forward strand.
TTTCTTCGGAACCGATAATAGCATCGCAAAGCGGAGCTAAACCCCAGACGTCGCCCTTCTGTTCCGGACGGAAATCCGACAGAAGGCCGATTTTCAAGCCGGCCTTCCGGAATGCGGTAAAAGACTCGAAAAGAAAGGGATAGGGATGCACTTTTGCAAAAAGGGGTTTCCAGCCGTTATAAATTTTGTCGTCAACCGCGCGCAGTGCCTCTCCGGGAGTACAATGCATATAGCGTGAAAGGAGCTCGGCCTGCCAGAAGAAAAAGTCTGCATGCCGCTCAAGAGGATGCGCTTCCTGCCAGAGCCGGATTTCCTTGCGGACTTTTCCGAAACTCTGCAGAAAACGGGCATTTGAAAGCAAAAAGGCGCCTAAATATCTATAAAAACCCAAGTTGGGATATAAAGTGCCGTCAATATCGAAGGCGATCGCATCTATGTCGGTTCTCATTGCACTCTTATACTATACTGAAACCTCGCTTGTCCATCCTGCGTACTTTTTTCAAAAATCCACCGCGAGAATTCCGCCTTCAGATAATCGCGTATCGCGGCGGGCAAAATTGCGGAAGGGGTAAAGGTTATAAGACCGCCGGGCACCGTTCCATCGGGACGGACGGTAAACTGGACGGTAAGATTGCGGTCCGAGTTGACGAGGGCGGCAAGATTTGCGGGAAGCACAATCGACGGGACGGAAGGCGATATCAGTTTTCTGGGCGCGCCCTCGAAGGTGAGGCCCGAGACCTTTGAGGTCAATGCCGAGGAAGCCGATGCGGCGGATGGGGCGGAGGCTGATCCCTCAGGCTGACCCGTGCTTCCGGTCTTTCCCTGACTTCCCGCTTTGGCCTGCCCCGTTATCTGGGCGAGCGACTTTGCGGTTTCCGCCGAAGGAGCGGTATTTCCGGCCGGTGCGGTGCTGTTTTTACCTGTCACGACAGCGCCTGAATCGGTTTTCTTCTGCACCGTCGCAGCCGTCCCCTCGAATTCGGGGACTGTTTTCCCTGAAGGTGGCGCACTCGCGCTCTGGGGCTTCTTTGTTTCATTCTGGCTTGAAAAATCGAGCGATTCACTCTCGCCGGACTTATCCCGCGCAGAGGTTACCGGAGTTGAAAAATTGGGAATGCCGAGCCCTTTTGAGACTGCCGGCGGCTTGACGGCTGCCGGTTTAACGGCTGCAGTCTTTGCCGGGGTAGACTGTGTTTTGGCAGGGACGGTCTTTGCCGTTGCCGGCTTCACGGCGGTGCTTTTCGCCGGAGCGGAAGGCATTACCGGGACTGCCTCCTGGGGTACGGCTGCCTGGGGTACGGCTGCCTGGGCCGGCACGGGCCGCTGACTAAGCGTGAGGTGCACTTGGGTAAATTCTTTTTTTGGAGGAACGGGCATAATCAGGGGAATCAAGGCGACGAGAAGGGCGATGACCACCCACGCGCCGAGAGAGAGTATCCCGCTCTGAAAAAGCCTTTGTCGGTCCTTATCATTCATATCCATATTACGTTCCATGCCTCATTCCCTGGTCCGCAGATTGACGCCGGTGAATCCGGTGCGCCTGAGCGAATCGAGAATCTTTACGATCGTGCCGTTCGTGACCATCGCGTCTGCTTCGAGGCTTACCGGAATCTTGTCATGGGGCAATTTAGTGCCGAGTGCTTCCAGAGAGACATCGAGGCCTTCGAGGCGCACGCTCTCGCCATTCACGAACAAGTCCCCGTTCGCGCTGACCGAGATGGTGATGCCGTTGGTCACGACGCCCTCGGCGGTGGAGGATTGGGGAAGATCGAGGTTTATGCCCGGAAGCACGAGAAAGGTGGTGGATACAAGAAAGAACAGAATGAGCTGGAACACCACATCAATCATCGGGACAAGGTCTATGATGGCCCGCGTTTCCAGTTTCCGTTTAAATTTCATTCTGCTTTTTTCCCCGAGGCAAGAAGCAATACGAGATCGCTCACCGAGGCTTCCATTTCGGTTACCATACGGTTCACTTCGGCGATAAAATAATTATAGAAAATTACCGCGGGGATTGAGACGATGAGACCCGCTGCGGTTGTCACGAGCGCCTCGGCGATCGAGGACGCGAGGAGCGCGGGATCACCGATGGCGCCCATATTTCCGAGCACGCCGAAGGCCTTGATATTACCGGTAACGGTGCCGAGAAGCCCGAGGAGGGTCGCGATATTCGCTATGGTGCCGAGAGTAGAAAGGTAGCGCTCGAGCCGGGGAATCTCCCGGTTTGCCTGATTCATGACGGCTTCCTTGATCGCCAGCTCGGAGTACTCGCGGTAGGAAATGCCGGTTTTCATGAGCCTGGATATCGGGCTTTCGATTGTGTCGCAGATTGCGGCAGCCTCGTCATAATGTCCTTTATCGATACTGGACTTGATCCGCGGCAAAAGATCGCGCTGGCCCTTCTTGATCGAATAATAAAACAAAAGCCGCTCGATGATGATCACCGTGGCGATCAGCGCACTCAGACCGATCGGTATCATGACCGGACCGCCGGATAATAGTACTGATAGCATAAAAACCTCCAAAGAAAATGCAGTTGCAAAAAACGATATGCAGAGGCACCAAGGCCCCTTTGAGTCAGCTTACAAAGCGAGACGGGCGGAAAGTATGAATTCCCGCGCCTTACACAGGTCATTCAGGGAAAGAGAGAGCGACAAATCATGAAAGGGACGAACCGTTCCCTTCAGGTCAATATCCGGGAGCGCAAGCGTATCCAGGGCAAAACTTGAGTCAGCGGAAACTTCCCATATCCGCGCAACGCTTCTTTCGAACAGCTTGATCCCCGCCTGTGCCTTATGGAGAGAATCCTGATAGAGCCGGTCGAGCCACTCCCCGGTATAACCGGCGGTAATCTCGGCGCCGGTAAGGCTCCATCCGGCCGAGATACGGGTGACAAAACTGTCCCGGTTCACCCGAACGGAGGGAATCAGCCCGGTAATTCCGTCTTCTGCGTCAGTAAGCACGAAAATTCCACGATCGAACGCAGTTCTCCGGAATTCGGCCTCGGTATGAATCGAAAACATTTTATCGGGCGCAATATTGATGCCCCCTTTTACGTTCCAGTCCGACGAATATACGGAAACCCGCTCCAGTGCGGCAAAGGGTTTATTGAAGGCAAGCATCAAGGGAGCGGATTTATCGGTGGAAAGACCGCCTTCCGCCCATACGCGGCTGAGGGGCGAGGAAAGATTGTCATAGGAAAGAGCGAGGTCAAAGGGAACGATAAAGCCGTCCATTGAATCCACGAAGGCTGCGGTCATTGCGTTCACCGTAACGCCCCATCGGGAGTAATGCACTTTGAAGCCGGCTGATCCATTGAGCAGCTCGCCGAAATCGGCGACGGTTTCATATCCATACTGACCGTAGAATTCCGCGGTAAAGGCACCGGCGGCATACGAAAGGGCCGCGCGGGGCGTCAGAAAAAAGCCGTTATAGGCACCGGTTGTTGAAGCCGTGGAGGAAAAAACCATTCCTCCGAAGTTGGCTAAAAGGGAAAAGCCGGAATCATTGAACAGCATCTGCTGGATACCCGAATCCCATGACACATCTCTGCCCGTTTGGCTGACGTCCCCGAGATCACCCTTTTTCCCGTCTATACGGTCTGAAAGCCTGATCGAGGTGAACCACGGATTTTCGTTGGTGTCGTCGAAAAGACGCACGCCGAGGACGGTCTTGCGGTTGAAATACCCGGTACCCGTTTTTTCATACCCGTACCGGTCCGACGAATCATACCTGAAGTTCGAGGCAAATCCGGGAATATCGCCGGCAGTCCGCATGAGGGATATTTCACCATACAGAATACCCGGACTGCCTGCCCCGAAATCGACAAATCCCGAAAGGATGGGATCGTTGCCGTATATCAGCGGGGGGGGCGGTGTTTCGACGGGTACAACGTGAGGGACAACGGCTTCCTGTTCAGCAGGGGGTATTACCGTGCCCGGTGCAGGAAGCGAGGAAGGAACGGGAGGCTTCAGCACCGGCAGGGCGGATTCGGGAATCGTGCTGCCGGAATTTTTTATCCGGGTTTCCAGATCCGGAACCTGCACCTCCTCGCTGTAGAAAAAAGAAAGGGCGGCGGAAAGCAGGATTTGTAACAGAACAGTTTTTTTCATTGTGTACTCCAGTAAAGAGCGTATTTTATTTCAGCCTTCAGTCTTTCGGCATCAGCATATCGGCCCTGCGGGTCCAGACGGAATCCGGCCATGTTTTCTTGAGGGTTTCAACCGTTGTCCGCGCGTCGGCGTTTTGTCCGGCCTGTAAAAAGCAGTCGGCGGCTCCATAGAGGGCTTCAGCGGAACGCTCTCCGTCAATGGAGGCATACAGATTTCCCGCCTGAAGAAGGGAAGATGAAGCAGCCCTGTAATCAGTTTCGTCCCGGTATATATTTCCGAGCAGACTCAGGCTGGCAGCGAACGTATTCCGCTCCAGGGCAGAAAGAGAGGAAACGGAACGCGGGGTCTTTGCGATGATTTCCCGGAGAATGTCCTTTGCCTCGGTTCTTTTACTGTAATCGGCAAGATATAAGCGGGAGAGACGCAGCCCTATGGATCGGCCTTCAGCCGTTGAGGCGCGTTTTGCCTGTATATAGGAAGTGAGGAGGGCCGCAGTATCCGCGTTTTCCCCGTGCGCAAGCTTATTCAGCTCGCCGATAGCCGTGTCGACCTCGTTCAGGGCAGCATCCGAAGGGAACATGACTTTATAGGCCTCCGCGGTTTTTACCGCCGAGGCATACTCGCCTTTTTTCCGGTAGGAGTCTATCAGCTCGCTGTACGCGCGGGAAGTAAAAGGGCTTTTCGGGTATTTTTTCACCAGTTCCTGCCACCAGAGAATGGCAAGATCGGTATTCCCGGCACGGTTGTAAGAGTCGCCACCGCTCCACAGCACGGTGTCAAGAAAGCGCCCGGAGGTAAAGGCCGACCGATATCGGGTAAACAAGTCTGCCCCGGCATTCCAGTCGCTGGAGATATAACGAAGTTCGCCGCTCCGGTACAGAGATTCTTCCGCGAGCGGGTCATTGGGAAATTTAGATAAAAGAGTCAGCCAACGCTGTTCGGCGAGATCGCTATTTTTCATGGCAACTGCGGTTTCAGCGAGCATGTACAGGGCTCTCGGGGCGGAAGCAGTGACGCCCTTTGTCGTTTTGCCGTCTACGATCCCGGTGAGCAGGGATTCAGCTTCGGAGTACTGTTTGGCGTCTATCAGAATCGAAGCCTGAAGCAGTGTGGATTCGGCAAGATCGGTATTGGTCGGCGCAAGACGGACGGAGCGTACGGCAAAGGGAAGAGGATCAAAACCGGCCTGCATCGCCGCGAAGGCTGCATTTGTGGCCGCTTGCCAAGAAAAGGCGTGGTTTTTCCATGTATCCAGATAATAGGTGAACTCGGTTACTGCTTCATCCCATCGGCCCAGGCGGTACAGACTGTACGCCCGATAATAATGGCTCCAGGGGGCCGAATCGGGAAGGATTTTGTCATAAGCGGGAGAAAAACGGGTAAAAGACTGGACTGCAAAACTCCATTCTCCCGAACGGACCGCAACTACGCCCCCGAGATACCTCGAAAGAGCAAAGGTTTCGGGATCGGTCGATTTTAAAAGAGGAAAGGCCTTGTCAAAACGGGCGGTGATAGTCTCAGCCCCGGAAGAGGCAATGCGGAACCAGGCAAGATACAGACGGGGATTGCTGACCTTCCCCGAGTCCAAGGCTTTACGGTACAGATCAAGGGCTGTTTTTTCGGATCCGGTATGAAGGAGGGCCTGTCCGCGCCAATAAATCACCTCATCGGAGACGGAGGGAGGCAGGGCGCCTGCATTCTGCCGGGCGCTCCAGGAGAGGGCCTTGTCCCAGTTTCCCCCTTCTGCGGAAAGACGGGTTAATTCCAGAAGAAAATAGGGAGCAAGTTCAGCGGAAACCGGCAGATTCTTCTCGAGGAGAACGAGGGATTCAGTTTCATGGCCGGGAAGGCGGGCTTGGTCCAGAATTTCACGAGGGGAGAGGCCGGAAGCGCTCTGCGTGGAGGTACTCTGCGTGGACTTACTCTGGGCGCATAAGCCGGTCAACAAGAGGAATGCGAGACATATGGTAAAAAACGATCTTTTCCTGTACACCGATGAGTTTCCTTATAGTGTTAAATACCCGGTTTAAGGGGATAGTAACGAAAATTCGACAGATCATGGCTTAAAATGACCCGCTTCGGGAAGCCGCAGGCGAACCAGATTAATATAAGATCCCCGATTGGCATTAATGAAATCCCACACGGGAGTTTCAACGGCGCTCTCGAAAACAACAACCTGAAACTGGCCGTTCTGGTCAAAATAAGGGAAAAAAGCCACAACATGGTGATATGCACGCAGGAAAAGTTCCCCGCTCACATCGCTGACCGCACCGAGATAAAAATGCCCGGTTTCGTTCACAGATAAATAATACAGCAAAGGAAGGATGGATTCTGTGCGGTAGCCCACATTCATCTCGTACCGGTCAATTCCGGTAAAGGGAAGACTGGTGATGTTTATTCCGGCGGCATCGCTTAACACCGTCTGTTTCTCGGTCAGGGACACAACGGCGGCAGCCAGGTTCCTTGTCCAGTCGAGAGCGAAAAAGAGGTCATTGTTTTCCCGGAAGGGATCGGTAAAGTGATTTTCAGGCGAGGCGGTCTGCGTTTTTAGGGGATCAATCTTCATCCTGCTGCCCGCAACGGGACGGATAATGCCGTCGACTATCCACTTGGCAAAGCCCGAGCAGTTTACGCCCCCGACTATATTGCCGGAGTTTTGGCCCTGTGCGAGGGCCTTGAATATCTCGTCCCTGGTTTGAGGGGATCCGTCTTTTATATGAACGGGAACGCCCTTTTCGTTGAAAGCCCCGTCATCAAGAAAGACCAGGGTGCTCAGCTGATCCCGGATTACGGCAACGGCTGACTCAACTTCGGCATAGCGAAGACTATCCGGAGAGAGCAGATACCAGGGAACCAGGCGGGGGGTGAGCGCCACAATCGACTCGAAGGTATTTGTGTACATGCGGATAAAGGGAACTCCGAGGGGAATATCGCGGCATGCCCAGGCTCCGTAAATGTTCAGCTCGAGCAGCGTCTTGCCCTTTTCGGGCTTGTCGCCGTTCGGCCGGATATTGATAAATATGGAAGGATCGGGTAACGGATAAATCCTGATATGATCGGGCATGCCGTCCGAGAGCCGCCGGTACAGAGTCCAGGTTCCCTGGACGCCTTTTTTCTCGACCGGTACGACGGAGATCGCGGCAAAACCCGTATCTGCTTCCCTTTGGGCGCTCACAACGAACGTCTGCCCGGCCCGATTGCGGTATTCACCGGGATGGGAGAGGAGAACGGCATCGATTTCTTTTTCCAGCCAGGCTTCCGCGATCTGGACGCGGACTTCGGCCGATTCGCTGAAATCATCCGAGGGAACCTTGGGTACATCCATGAGCGTCACTTGCGAAAACGCTCCCGAGCCGGAGAGAAACAGAAAAAAGGGCATAAGTAAAGCAACACGTTTACGTTTCATACTTTTACAAGTATCGGCATGAAAAGGCCCTGCCTTAAAGGACAACAGGCCTGCTTCTCTTCGTTTCATCCGGATGGGCGCCCTTCGGCGCATTTGCCAGGAGGAGCTTCAGGCGGTTCAGCTGATTTACCTCGCTCGCTCCCGGATCGTAATCGATGGCGGCGATATTGGATTCGGGGAAACGCCGTCTGAGCTCCTTTATCATGCCTTTTCCCGTCACATGGTTAGGGAGGCAGGCGAAGGGCTGCACGCAGGCAATGCTCGGCACCCCGGTATGGATCAGTTCGATCATTTCGGCGGTCAGAAACCAGCCTTCTCCCGTCATGTTGCCGAGCTGTACGATATCATCCACCCCTTCCCTCAGATTATAGATGGACTCGGGCGCCGTAAAGCGTTTGCTTTTACGCAGCGCCTTCTTGATCTCGAACCGGTAAAGCTCGAGAAACCAGACTGCAAGATGCGCATTCCGTTCGGCCGATTTCGGGAACGCAAGCTTCTGGTGCTTGTACACTCCGTTGATGAAAGAATAAAAGAGAAAGTCTGCGAGATCCGGGACTACGCATTCCGCCCCTTCCCGCTCGATGGTCCCGAAAATATCATTGTTCGCCATCGGGTGGAATTTGACGAGAATTTCCCCGACGACGCCGACCCTGGGCTTGTGCACCATACGCAGGGGAAGGGCGTCAAAATCGCGGACAATATCGCGGACAAGGCGGTGATAGCCGGTAATCGAGAGATACCGGAGCTGGGCCATTCCCCGGGTGTTGTACTTTTCATAGAGCTCGTTCGCGGAGCCGTTAACTGCCTCGTAGGGCCGGGTGCGGTAGAGCACCCGCATCAAAAGATCGCCGATCATGATCGACATCATCGCGCGGTGGATCAGGGGCAGGGACAGCTTGAAACCGGGATGCTTTTCGATCGCCTGGGCGCTGAGGCTGATGACGGGAATATGACCCCAGCCGATATCCGACAGGGCGCGCCTGATAAAGCCGATGTAGTTTGTCGCGCGGCAGCCGCCTCCAGTCTGGGAAATGAGCAGAGCTACCGCGTCAAGATCGTATTCTCCCGACTTCAGCGCGGATATCATCTGGCCGGCCACGATTATCGAGGGGTAGCAAGCGTCATTGTTCACGTACTGCAGGCCCAGGTCGACGGCTTTTGCGTCGACATCGGGGAGCACGACCATGTTGAAGCCCGAATGTTCGAAGGCTGGGGCGAGAAGGCGGAAATGAATCGGCGACATCTGCGGCGCCAGGATAGTAAAGCGCTTCCGCATTGCCTTGGTGAAAATGACGGGTTTTCTTGAGGATGACTGGATTTTCGCCTCGGTCTCGCTTCGGTCCCTCTCGTGAATGGCCGCGAGGAGGCTCCTCATGCGTATGCGCACGGCGCCGAGGTTCGACCCCTCGTCGATTTTGATGATCGTGTACATCCGGCCCTTGGCCTCGAGGATCTCCTGCACCTGGTCGGAGGTAACCGCGTCGAGCCCGCAGCCGAAGCTGGTCAGCTGCACGAGCTCGAGATCCCTGTTCGTGGTCACGTACTGGGCCGCCCGGTAGAGCCTGTTGTGGTAGGTCCACTGATCGACGATGCGCAGGGGCCGCTCGATAAAGCCGAGATGGGCGACCGAATCCTCGGTAAGGACGGCAAGGCCGAGCCCGGCGAGCAGTTCGGGAATTCCGTGATGGATTTCGGGGTCAAGGTGATAGGGGCGTCCCGCGAGCACTATGCCCTTGAGTCCGCGCTCATGGATTTCCTTGAGGGTTTCCTCCCCCTTGCGGGCGGTTTCGTCCCGGAACGCTTCCTGCTCAACCCAGGCGTCCCGCACCGCGCAGATCATTTCTTCGGAGGATATTCCCCATTTTTCGCCCATTTCCTCGGAAAGACGCTCGGCAAGCCGCTTTTCGTCGTCGATCGGAAGGAAGGGATTCATGTAGGTGATGGAGTGATCCTGGCGAAGCACGTCTACGTTGTTCTTGAGAACCTCCGGATAGCTCGTGACGATAGGACAGTTATAATGATTTCCGACTCCCGGGTCTTCCACCTGCTCGTAGGGCGCGCAGGGATAAAAGATAAACTTGATGCCGGCCTTGAGCAGTGCCTCTATATGGCCGTGGCTTATCTTGCCGGGGTAGCATACCGATTCCGAAGGTATAGTCTCGAGACCGAGCTCGTAGATGTGACGGCTCGAGCGGGGCGACAGACGCACCCGGAAGCCGAGTTTCGTGAAGAACGTAAACCAAAATGGATAATTTTCGTACATGTTCAGGACGCGGGGAATACCCACATCTCCCCGGCTCGCTGTCTCGGTGGTAAGGGCCTTGTAGTTGAATAGTCTCCGGTATTTCCAGTCAAACAAATTCGGGACGCTCTGTTTTCCCGGTTTTCCGAGACCGATATGCGCTTCATGATCTTCCGGGATTGCAGTGCCCCCCCGGTTGTCCGCGTGATTGATGTCGCCTGCCACCGGTTTGATGGAAAGATCAAGTTCGAGTCCCCTCTCGCAGCGGTTGCCCGTAATAAAGCGCCGGGGAGGGGCGACCATCACCTTGACCGGTCCAATCGTGGAGACGCCGGCTGTGAAGGTATTGATCGTGAGCAGGCAGTTGTTCGAGCATTTGCCGCAGCGGCGGAGCTCCAGATCTACCTTGAAGTTTTCAAGCTGCTCCAGGGTCGCGAGTCCCGTCCTCTCGTCCATGGGACGACCCGCGTCCTTCCAGTGGTCGAGGGCGATAAGGGCGGCGCCGTATGCGCCCATGAGTCCGGCCACGTCGGGGCGGAACACGTTGCGCCCCGATATTTTCTCGAAGGCGCGGAGAACGGCGTCATTGTTGAAGGTACCGCCCTGCACCACTACCTTTTCGCCGATGGCCGCCGCGTCGCGGAGCTTTATCACCTTGAAAAGCGCGTTCTTGATCACCGAATAGGAAAGACCGGCGGAGATGTCGCCGACGGACGCTCCTTCTTTTTGCGCCTGCTTGACTCGGCTGTTCATGAACACGGTACAGCGACTGCCGAGGTCGACGGGCTTGTCCGCGAGCAGGGCCTTGTTCGAGAAGGTATGGATATCGAGCCCGAGGGACCGGGCAAAGTTGTCGAGAAAGCTTCCGCATCCCGAGGAGCATGCCTCGTTAAGCTGGATGGAGGTGATGGCCCCGTTTTTCATGCGGAGACATTTCATGTCCTGCCCGCCGATATCGAGAAGAAACTCCACCCCGGGCACGAAGAATTCGGCCGCGCGGTAATGGGCTATCGTCTCTACCTCTCCCTCATCAACCCCGAGGGCAGCCTGGAACAGGGCTTCTCCGTAGCCGGTCGAGCAGGAACGCATGAGGGTGACGGTCGGGGGCAGGCGCCGGTAAAAATCCTTTAAGACGCGGACCGCGAGGTCCACCGGATTTCCGCCGTTCACGTCGTAAAACCTCCACAGGATGCGGCCCTCTTCGTCCACGAGAACAGCCTTCGTCGTGGTCGAACCCGCGTCGAGGCCGAGAAAAACCGGACCGCGCGCGGTATCGAGGTCTGCGGAGGCAGCCATCTCGGATGCATGGCGCATGCGGAATTCGTCCAGTTCCTTCGCGTCGCGGAACAAAGGCTCGAGGCGCTGCACCTCGTTCATTTCGGCGTTCACGAGCTTTTTCAGATCGGTGCGGAGCTTGTCGACTGTCACGAGGTTCAGCACGGGGGCCTCGTCCGTCACGCCTTCGGCGGAATTGCCCGCGTTTGGAAGCTCGGCTGCCCAGGCAGCGCCCGCGGCGACAAAGAGCTGGGAGTGTTCGGGAACGATGATCTCTTCCTCTTTCAGTTTGAGGGTTTCGATAAAGCGGAAGCGGAGCTGGTCCATGAAGTGAAGCGGGCCGCCGAGGAAGGCGACATTGCCGCGAATGGGCTTTCCGCACGCAAGGCCGGATATGGTCTGACTGACGACCGCCTGATAAATGCTTGCCGCGATGTCTTCCCGCCGGGCACCCTCGTTGATCAGGGGCTGGATATCGGTTTTGGCGAATACCCCGCAGCGTGCCGCTATCGGATAGATGATGGTTGCGCCGCGCGCGAGCTCGTTGATGCCGTCCGCGTCGGTTTCAAGAAGGGCCGCCATCTGGTCGATGAAGGAACCCGTACCGCCGGCGCAGGTGCCGTTCATGCGCTGCTCGACGCCATGCGTAAAGTAGGTGATCTTCGCGTCTTCGCCGCCGAGTTCTATCGCGACATCGGTTTTCGGTATCATTTTCCGTACGGCCGTCGTGGAGGCTATCACTTCCTGTATAAAGGGGACGGAAAGCCAGTGGGAAACGGAAAGTCCGCCCGACCCGGTTACCTTGACGCTTAAAAGGGGAAGATCCCTTCCCGCATGCTGCGTTTCGATGGAATCCAGGGCCTGTTCAACCACAGAGATTATCGTGCTACGTATATCTGCCCGATGGCGTTCGTATTTACTGTACATTATTGATCCGTCTATATCGAGGGCGACAACTTTAACCGTAGTCGAGCCGACGTCGATACCGACCCGTATAACTGGTGCATATTTCATGAGGCCATTATGCCGTAGAAGCAGTTGTGATTCAAGACCGCCGAGAAATGTCCAAATGATCCATTGTTTCGCACCTATTCAACAACTCGATCGAGTATGCTATGGTCAGTTCATGGCTAATTCATTGTTAAAAAGCGGTTCCAAATTATCAGTTTTAATTCTTGGTTCGCGGGTGCTCGGACTGGTCAGGGAAATGACAAAAGCGGCATTTCTCGGCACCTCGGCCATATCGGACGCATTCACGGTCGCCTTTATGATACCGAACCTTCTGCGCCGCCTCTTTGCGGAAAACAGCATTTCGGTCGCCTTTATCCCGACTTTCAGACAGTATCTGGATACCAGGGACAAGTCGGAGACAAGAGATTTTCTCTCCGCCACCTTCACCCTGATTTCCTTTTTTACTTCCATAACGGTAGTGCTCGGCATCCTCGCAACCCCGCTGATTGTCCCGCTTTTCGGCACGGGCACTCCCGAAACGGTTCTTCTTACCCGCATCATGTTCCCCTATCTCGCCATAATCTCGATAGCCGCCTTTTTCCAGGGCATACTGAACGGCGTCAAGATATTCTCCCCTTCCGGATTTACCCCTATCCTCTTCAACGGCATCATCATTATCTGCACCTATGTCCTTACCCCGATGATGGCCAATCCCGCGCGCGCCATGGCCACGGGCGTCCTGCTCGGCGGAGCGGTTCAGGCCCTCTTTCAATTGCCCTTTGTGCTGAAAAACGGATTTCGCTTTTCCTTCATTTCCCTCAGGCGCGCCTTGAACGATCAGGGAACCAGAAAGGTGCTGCGCCTTATAGGGCCGACCATCATCGGAATGGCCGCCTACCAGATGAACGACCTGATCTCGACCATTCTTGCGGGAAACGCGGGCGAGGGCGTCGTGTCGAGCATCCAGTACTCCCTCCGCATGCAGGAACTCATCCTCGGCATCTTCGCGGTCTCGATAGGAACCGTCATTCTGCCGGACCTTGCCGGACATGCAGCGAAAAAAAACTGGGGATCGTTCAACAAACTGCTCGCGCTTGCCATGAACGGCATAGCCCTGATCACCATACCGGTGACCTTTTATTCCCTAGTTTCGGGCGAAGGCCTCGTTACCCTCCTTTTTAAAAGCCGCAGTTTCTCCGATGAATCGGTAAGGCTAACCCTGAGCGCCTTTACCTGGCACATCGCGGGCCTCTATTTTATCGCCTTGAACCGTATCATCGCCCCCGCCTTCTATGCCCAAAGCGACACAAAATCCCCCACCATTGCGGGTATTTTCTCCTTTGGCATAAATATTGCCCTTGCCCTAGCCCTCGTTTCACCGATGAAGGGAGGCGGAATCGCCTTGGCCCTGAGCGCGGCCAGCGCGGCCAATACGGTCATCCTGGTCCTCTATCTGCGGAAAAACGAGTCGATCGACATCTCCATGGTGCTCCACTCGACTGTCCTTTATGCGCTTAAAATGATCGTTTTTTCCGCCCTCGCTGCCCTGCCTATATGGTATTTCCGCACAGCCATCTATGCCCCCTTTGCAGGACACGCGCGCATCATCAGCCAGGGAGTACCGCTGCTTCTTTCCCTGCTGGTATTCGGCGTCATCGGGAGCCTTTTACTTCTGTGTACGAAGGATAGTCTTGCGAAACAGGCGGTCTCCGTCGTGCGGCGGAAAATGCAAAAATAGAACAGTTTTATCCCATTGAAACATCGGACAAGTGTACTGTATTATAGCGACCTGAGATCTATGCCGGTTAAGGTGGTCTCCATCTTTCAAAAAAGAGGTATTTCATGCTTTCTCTTGGAATTAACATTGGTTCAACCAGCCTGAAAGTTGTGCTCGTTGAAGACGGCAAGTCAATATGGCAGACAGTTACGCCCCACGAAGGCGATTTCAACCTTGCGGTTCGCAATACAATGAGCCAGTACAAGATCCCCGAAGGAACCCCCGTTCTCGTTACCGGCAATGAAGGACGCTTTTTGTTCAATGCCGCGGGCACCCTCGAACCCCTTTGCGTGGAAGCAGCCCTCCGCTCCCTCAATATCAAGGCAGATGCCGTCGTTAGCATGGGCGGCGAGGACCTTACCGTCTATTCCCTCGACGAATCGATGAAAATCATCAACAACTTCTCGGGCAACAAGTGCGCGTCCGGCACGGGCGAATTCCTCAAGCAGCAGCTCGGCCGCATGGACATGAAGATCACCGACATCGAGGCCGTTCCAGACTCGGCCCATGTCATGTCCCTTTCCACCCGCTGTTCCGTATTCATGAAGAGCGACTGTACCCACCGGTTGAACAAGAGGGAGGCGACAAAGGACGATATCGTGCTTTCCCTGTCGGATGTCATGGCCACCAAAGTCGTCGACTTCCTGAAACGGGCTAAAATCAAGAGCGGCACCGTCGTTTTGACCGGCGGCGTCACGCTTAACAGGCACATCGTCCGCTTTATCCGCGAAAAATCCCCCGAAATCAACTTTGTGGTGCCCGAAACCGCCAGCGTCTTCGAGGCCTACGGCGCCGCCCTGCTCGCCACCGGAAGCGGATCTCCCCTCCCCGGCATTGAAAAACTCCTTAAACCGAATACCGTGCGCTTCGATACACTCCCCGACCTGAAAAAATGGAAGGACAAGGTGCGCTTTTTCGAAAAATCCGAATCCTCGGTCGTCGCGGGCCGTGAATACCTTTTGGGCGTTGACGGCGGCTCCACCACCACCAAGGCCTGCCTCATCGATGCCGAAACCGACGAAGTGGTCGCAAGCCATTACGGGCGCACCCACGGGGACCCGGTAAAGGCCCTGAAAGAATGTCTGACCATCATCCAGGAAAAGGTCCGAAGCGACACCAACGGCGGTTCGATCAAGATAAGCCTCTGCGCCACCACCGGCTCCTCCCGCGAGATTCTCGGTGTGTATCTGGAAACGCCCGGTGTGTATAACGAGATCATCGCGCACGCGGTCGGAACCACCTACTTTGCCCCCGACGTCGAGACCATATTCGAAATCGGCGGCCAGGACGCCAAATACGTATTGCTGAAGAACGGAGTGCCGATAGACTACGCGATGAATGAGGCCTGCTCGGCCGGAACCGGATCTTTCCTCGAAGAATCCGCCTCGGGCGACCTGTCGATACATAACGCGAAGGATATAGGCCCGATAGCACTGGCCGCGGACGCCCCTCTGAAATTCGGCGAGCACTGCTCGGCCTTCATCAATTCCGACATCCGCAAGGCGGTCCAGCAGGGCGCCACGCGGGAAAACATCACCGCGGGCATCGTCGTTTCCATCGTCGCGAACTATCTGAACCGCGTCGTCGGCAACCGTACCATAGGCAAAAAGGTATTCCTCCAGGGAGGCGTCGCCAAGAACGCGGCCATTCCGCTCGCCTTCGCGATGATGCTCGACAAGGAAATCCTCGTTCCCCCGTCCCCGGAACTCATGGGCTGTTTCGGCGTAGCCATGCTCGCCAAGAAAAAACACACCGAGAATCTCCTTGAAAAAACAGACTTCGACATCGCGAAACTCCTCACGAACGAGATTGAATACGAGAGAGTCTTCAAATGCCAGGCTTGCGACAACTTCTGCTCCATCCAGGTGCTGAAGGTAAACGGCCACCCCTACATGTTCGGCGGCAGATGCAACAAGTACACTAACATGCGCAAGGCCGTCAAAGACGTGCCCATCTTCGACTACATCGAAAAAAGGCAGCATCTCCTCTTCGTCGAATGCGCCCCCGACGCTTCGACCTTCGCGGCCAAGCGCGATTACACGCTCGGCATCCCGCGCGCCTTCTCTATCCATACGCTCTATCCCCTGTACTCCTGGTTCTTCCACGAACTCGGCATCAAGACCTTCCTGTCCACCGAAGTGGCCCACGAAGGCATCGCGCGCGCGGAAAGCACCTACTGCTTCCCCGCCGAAATCGCGCACGGCGCGGTGCAGGACTGCCTGGACAAGGGCGCCGACTACGTGCTCCTTCCCCACTTCCGCGACATGCCGAGTTACGAGACCGACGTGCATGCGAACTTCTGCCCGATTACCCAGGGACTGCCCTATTACATCAAGAAGGCGTTCCCCGACGTGCCGGAACAGAAACTGCTGCCGTTGACCGTAAGCTTTAAATACGGCGACAAAAAAGCGCTGGAGCATTTTCAGGAATTCGGGCATCTGCTGAAAATAAGCGACGCCGAAATCGAAAAGGCCTTTTATAAGGCTCTCGAAAAGCAGAATGAATTTTTCGCGAAGGGAAAGGCCCTCGGCAAACAGGCGCTCGAGGACGCGCGCAAGGCCGACCGTCCGGTTATCGCCGTGCTCGGCCGCCCCTACAACGCGTTCACGACGGAAGCCAACATGGGCATACCGCGCAAGTTCACCACCCGCGGCTACTCGGTCATCCCCTTTGACCTATTGCCCTTCAACGACGAGGAAATATTCCCGAACATGTACTGGTACTACGGCCAGCAGGACATGAAGGCCGCCGAGCTTCTGAAGGACGAGCCGAACATCTACGTCACCTTCATCACGAACTTCTCATGCGCGCCCGACTCGTTCATCCTCCATTACGTAAAGTGGCTGATGGGCCAGAAGCCCTTCCTCATCCTCGAGCTCGACTCCCACTCCGCGGATGCCGGCATCGACACCCGCGTCGAGGCCTTCCTCGACATCATCGAGGGCTACCGCTCGAAGAAAACCGAGATCGAGACCGAGCGCTATGACAACGGCTGGAAATTCGAGCAGGACGGACCCGACGGTCTCGTGCTGCGCAACCGCCTCACCGGCGAGGTGCAGCAGGTGCGCGACAACAAGAGAGTCAAGCTGCTTCTGTCCAACATGGGAAACATCACGACCGAGTTCATCGGCGCGACGCTGCGCGGGGTCGGGCTGAACGCCGAAGCCCTTCCGGTCGCCACGAACAAGACGATCCAGGTCGCGCGCGCCCATGCGTCCGGCAAGGAATGCGTCCCGAGCCATCTCGTGCTCGGCAGCGTGCTCCAGTATTTCGCCTCGAACAAGTACCGCAAGGACGAGCTTTACCTGATATTCGTACCCATCACCACGGGCCCCTGCCGGACGGGACAGTACTTCGTGTTCTACGAAAACCTTTTCCGCGACATGCATCTCGAGAACGTGGTGATCTTCACCCTGTCGGCCGACAATTCCTACACCGAGCTCGGCCCCCGCTTCGCGCGCGACATGTGGAAAGGCATCGTCGTTTCCGACTACATGAAGGATATCCAGACAAGCCTCAAGGCAACGGCCGAAAACCCCGTGGCCGCCCTCGACATATTCGACAAGTCCTGGTACAAGATGATGGACGCGGTCGAAAAGAGGCCCGACACCCTGATGGGCGAGCTGAAGCGAATCGCGAACGACGTCAAGAAAATCCCGCTCAAGCGCAGGGTCGTGGACCTGCCGAAGGTTCTCGTCGTCGGCGAGATCTACGTGCGGAGGGACGACTTCGCGGTCAACGAGCTCATCAACATCATGAGCGCGCGCGGCATCGTGGTTAAGGTCGCCGGCATTGCCGAATGGATACATTACCTCGACTTCGTGCGCGAGTACGATCTCCTCAAGAGATACCGCCTCCTGCCGCCCGTGCTCCGCGCCTTCAGCAAGCCCGCGCTCTCACTCAGGAAGCTGCAGCTCGAGGAAATGTGGAAGCACTCGGTCGAGAAGAAGGTCAAGTCCATCCTCGAGCCGACCGGGCTCATCCCCGAAACCCCGCACGACATGAGGGTCATCATGGCCAATACCCTCAAGCACTTCGTGAGCTTCGACCTGAACTCGGAGATCGCGGTCTCTACGGGAGCCGCCGCGACAGCGATGGAAGTGGGCTTCTCTGGTATAGTCAACATCTCGCCCTTCGCCTGTCTGATCGGCCGCGTAATCGAGGGACTCTTCACCCCGTGGGCGCGCGACCACAACTACCCGACGATATCCGTGGAAATCGACGGCAACCTTTTGCCCCCGAGCCTCGTCAACAAGCTGAACATCTTCATGGTCAACGTGCTCCGCTTCCGCGGCAACCACAACTTGGCCGAGCTCGTCGACGCCGCGGGAGCAACCCAGCATGCCGACGTGTTTTTGCAGGACAAGGACGCGCCCCCTCCGCAGGCTGACTGCGACGAGGCACCCGCAACATGCGAGGACTGCGGTCACGCCTGCGAAACCTGCGGGCACTAATCCGGCATAAAAAGCAAAGCCCCCTGAAATCCGCAATGGGTTTCAGGGGGCTTTTTTTTCACGCGTGGTTGCCTGCGCATCTTTGGCGCCCGTCAGTCTTCCTTTTCAAGGAGCACGGTTATTTCCTTTTCGCGGTAGCCCAGCAGAAACAGGAAACCGATGACCGAAAAAAGGGCGGCGAGAGCGAGTGTAATCAGCAGTCCGGGACGGCCGGCGGTGCCGGGACTCATCGAGCCGATAAGCATAAGGGACGGGAAAAAGAGGGCAGAAAAAAGCTGGCCGATCTTTATCGCGAGCGAATGCACGCCGAAATACATGCCGCCGCGCTGCACGCCGCTTCGCCGCTCTGCGGCTATCACCAGATCCGACACGAGGGCGGTCGGAACGACTGTAAACACCGACAGGGGAACCGCTACCAGAATGGACAGAATTAAACCCTGGATAAAGGGATCAAAGGGCAGCTTCCCGGCAAAGAGGGACGCGGTGAGCACGGATATAAAAAGAAATACCGCGATGAACAGGGTTTTCCGCTTTCCCAGAAAGCGCGTCACAAAGCACACCGGCACGAATAAAATCAAGTCCAGGAAAAAAATAAACGAAAGGAAAAAGGCGACCGTATGAATGGACAGTCCCAGCAGGATGGTGACGTACCAGGAAAAACTGGCGATGATGAACGAAAAGGCTATCCGGTACATGATGTCCGCGAGGAAAAAAGGCCTAAAATAGGCGTCCTTCAGTACCGCCTGCACGGATACCGCAAAGGAATCCTTTACCGGGACGGAAGGACAGTATTTTTTTTCGTCGAGGAAAAGGACAGGAACCATCATGCAGAGAAAGGACACGAGGGCGTACGCAATGAGTACGATGCGGAAGGACGTGATCGGCGAAAAGGCAAAATGAGAGCGAAAAAGCTCCATAAAATAAAAAATACGGTTTCCAAGCAGGGACGCGAGCGCCGTCGCACAGGCCAGAAAGGTTGACATCTGCATCCGTTCCCTCGGGCTTTTACCCAGTTCGGCCAGCAGGGCCAGATAGGGGGTAGAGTACAGTGACAGGAAAAAATAAAAGAGGATGGTACAGATCAGCACGTAAAGCGAATTGAGAAAATAGGCGTTGTAGGTGGGCGGATAAAAAATCAGAACCGAAAAAACCGCCACGGGCAGGGCAGCGACCATCATGAAACCGGTGCGCCGTCCCCTCTTCATCGTATTCCGGTCGGACGCATAGCCGAAAAAGAGCCCGGCTCCCGCGTCAAAAAGTTTGCACAGCGCGATAATGAGGCCCGCTACCGTGAAGAACCCGAACAAATAACCCTGCGATATATACACCGGAAAAATAACAGTATCGACGAATGAACGGGTGACAAAAAACGTGACAAAAAGATTTCCGGCCGAAAAAGCCCCCAGTACCAGGCCGAATTGCCCGAGCGCGTACAAAACCTTTTTCCCCAAAGACAAGTTCATGTACCGCTCCTTACCGAGGTTTTGTAATATGGAAGGGGCCCGAAATACGGCCGCTTTTGAAAAATTGGTTTGATTATAATAGCCTATTTACTTTACCCTGTCAAAGAAATTGAGGTATATTGAATGCATATGGATATGTACCTCAAACGCAGAGCAGAATTATACACTTGGATGGCACGCAACAGCATTTCCGTTGTCGTGCTCGAAGACACCGAAGGCCGCCGCGACCCGGCCGTCCGCTATTTTTCAGGCCATCCCGGCGACGCACTTTTACTAATGACCATCACCGGGCATTCGGTGCTATGCCCCTGGGATGAAAATCTCGCCCAGAAACACGCCTTGGTGGACGTGATCGTACCCTACACCGAATTCGGCCGCCATCCCGTTACCGCGGTCCAGGGCATCAATCTCAAGATCGGAGTGCCCGCGCGCTCCCGCATCGAAATCCCCAAAAATACCCCCTATCCGCTATTCCTTAAATACGTGGAAGCCCTCTTCGAATTCGACGTGATCTGCCGTGAAAACGGAGTGAGCGCCGAAATCGAGCGCATGAGAGCCGTCAAGAACGAAGACGAAATCGCAATAATCGAAAAGGCGTGCAAAATTACCGACAACCTCATCAACCTGATCGAAAAACAAGTGAGAAGCGGAAAGATCAAGACTGAAAGCGACGCCGCCCTGCTCATCGAAAAGGAAGCCCGCGCCGCCGGCGCCGAGGGCACGGGATTCGAAACCCTTGCCGCAGGCCCTGCCCGCAGCTACGGCATCCATGCCTATCCCGCCTACACCTCCGCGCCCTTCCCCGCACCCGGGCTTTCAATCCTGGATTTCGGCATTAAATACGAGGGATACACGAGCGACGTGACCGTAACCTTCGCCATGGGCGAACTGACCCCAGCCCAGGAAAAGCTCGTCACTCTGGTCCAGAAAGCGTACAACGCCGCCCTTGAACTCTATAAACCGGGCATCGCCACCCGCGATGTATCACTGAAGGTCGACGAAATTTTCCGCAAGGCGAAAAAAACCATGCCCCACGCGCTCGGCCACGGCATCGGTCTCGAGGCCCACGAAGGCCCCGCCATCCGCAACCGCGCCGACAATGACTGGGTATACGAAAGCGGAATGGTAGTCACCCTCGAGCCGGGACTCTACGATCCCGTGCACGGCGGCTGCCGCCTGGAGAACGATATCCTCATCACGGAAACGGGAAACAGGGTTCTGACCAATTCAAGGATCATACGGCTATAAAAAAAGGGGAAGAACATGGAGACACGCGGGGGAAGCTTCATCCCGCGTCTTCCCCTGCGCGCGCACTCCGCGGCCGAAGCCGCTCCGGTTGCGCGCTACCCTTTCTTTGAAAAACGGGAAAGGTACTCATTTCTTCCGCAGATACATCGTTACGGCGCAGGTACCGCTTTCCCGCGCGAGCGTCACCGAGGACTCCGCCAGAATTTCCAACGGCTGAGCGAACGCAACGGCGAATGGGTCAACAGAAATCGGCTCAAGGGTAACAGGATCAATTCGTACACGCATATCGGTATCATGGGACAGAAAATCCGCAAATTGCTTCAATATCTGTCTCTGCGAAAAACCGGTAACCTCTTCAAGGCGTAGCCAGCCCCGTTTACGGGAATTATATATTTCCTGAAGAAAAGCATTCCCGCCGTCTTCGGCATTGCTGCACGCTTTTTCGTACAGCCAGGACAGAAGCAATGCCATCCCGCCCCTCCGCTCGACACTGTCGCCATACCCTTCTTCGGAATACTGCCCCAGCGGGGTCTTATACGTCGACTGAAGATACCGCGCGACGAAAGCGATGTTCCCGCCCGAAACCCCATAGCCGGAAAGGGATTCAGCGAGATGGGACAGACCTTCCTCGAGAAAGACATCCTCAAGCAAGGGATCCTTCAGATTAAACCGCTTCTGCTGCTCGCAGATAACCGAAAAACTTGTCAGATGCTGGAGCTCATGCGCGACGGTCGCCAAAATTGATTCCGGCGAAAAAGACGGATCCATTCCGGAATGATCGGGACAGCCGGCATAGATAATATCCATTTGATTGCTGTACGGATTATAGGAGGGAGACTCAGGATTATCGCAGAACGCATAGAAGTCAGCGGGATTGAAAAGTCCGATGGCTATCCTTCCCTGATTGAACACGGGGGTAAAAAGAACGCTCATCTTTCCGTTCCCGTCTATATCATTCCATATTCCCCATACGGAAAGATGTTGCGCGATCAGATTGTTCTCCAAAACGGCACCTATCGTTTCAAGGGTAGGTGTGTCAATATGGGCATTAGAATCTACCCAAATATCGACCCCTGCCGATGCCCACATCTTTTTCGCGTGTATCCCTGAGTCACCGCCGGAAGGAACGGCGCCAAGCGGCACCAGGTGAAAAATTTTCTCGATCGCGTCCGGTGCACCGAGGACCGTGCGATCCTGCCTTGTTTCGATTTTTTTCCATCCCCTTTGGTATGCAGACCAAAGGGGAATATCCCTGACAGCCATCACAGGTGTCAAAGCAGAGAAAGAAATAGCGGCGGCGGGCAAAAAGTCATCAATGGTCATTCGTACTTTCGTCGAATACCCCGAGCCGGTAATATACACCGGGTCGTAGGCACCTGCGGGAACGACGAGCCGTGGATCGGAGCCCTGTAGTTCCAGACAGAACTCTTCGGTGTCAGCGGGGCTTGAAATAGCGATCGAAATTATATCCTGAACCGCTTCGTTTTTCACGATCGTTATCTCATGTGTGCCCCGCGAGAGAATAACCGAAAGCGAGGTATCGCATCCGAGGAATCCGTCAAGGCTTGAATACCAGCACATTATGCCGTCCGAGCGCAGCAGGGTGCGCTCCCCGTATTGCTGCACGGAACCTGAAAGAGGAAAGAGAATACTGCCGTTAGGCGGGACGGTTTCGCCGTTCGGGCCTTGAATGCAGGAAATAAAGGCAAGCGCGCACGCAAAGGCAAATGAGAGTCTATTCAATCGTGAAAAAATAATCCGGGCTTTCTGAATAGCTGAACGCATAATAATTGTGCTCCTGCAAATAGGGATCGCCGCCGATGTATTGCGCCTCAATCGAGAGGTTGTACGTTCTTCCGCCTACGAGCGTGTCCGGCGGAATCATGAACGAATTCGTCGACGAGGAAAAGACAAAGGCCGTTACCGCGCCGCAATAGACCGTTCCTTTATAAACCGTCGCGCCTTCAATCGGCTTCCATGCTGCGGAAACGGCGCAGGAGCCCGACATATTCTGACCATGACCCGCGGTAATCCCGTGTGCGTCCTGAAGCGTTATAATATCGGGCGTAGCGGACAGCAATGTCATGGGAATGGAAAGCAAGCTGTTTCCCGCCGCGCTGTCAACGGTGACCGTATATGCTCCAGAGGTTAGTCCCGAGAGATTGGATTCGTACATGGCGCTCACGGAATTATAATACACCCAGGAAATTTCCTGTTCGGGCGTCTGAAGAAGAACCCGGGCACCGGTGGGAACATTCCCGTTCACGTCTTCAAGCCGGACACGGAGCCGCACTTGATCCATTCCCCCTTCTTCCATGGTTGCCCTGCAGGTAACTTGTTTCGCGTTCTGCGAACCGTCGGAGCCGGTACTATCCATCGCACAACCACCAATCGAGCAAATCAGTATTCCCGAAAAAACAAATGTGCTTATTTTACCTGCCACAGCTTCCCCTTCCCGTCGGTGCGGAAGTCCATCTTGACGCAGATAAGGTCATCTCCGTTCTTTACAATAAGGGTGTCCTTATAGGCGAGCACATTGCACTCCTGCCATATGTCGCCGTGCACGGTTGTGTCATACGCCAGCAGCGCTCCCGTTTCCGCGTCGAGAATGCGCATGCATTCCTGGGCAAGCACATAGGTAATGCCTTCGTAACAGACCGGATTGGATCCGTGACTGTAGGGAAAGGACTGCATCCATACCGCGTTTCCGGTCGCAAGATCGACGCACTTTACGTTGTTCGGGTTATCCTCATTGCTCGCCTCTGATGCGCCTGTGTAGTACACCCTGTTTTTATAAAAATAACCGCCGGCTGACATCCCTCCTGCATAGTACACGTTATGCTCGACCAATAGAGCACCTGTAGTGGCATCGATAATCCCGAAACCAAAAGGGTCAAGAACATACAGCTTCCCGTCAAGATAAGTCAAGGGCCAGAAACTCCAGGCTTCAAGGTTTTTACCTACCGTTTCCCAAAGCACCGTACGGTCTGCAAGTTTGATGGCAAAAAAGGTTCCAGGATGCGCCCACACCGGATTTACCCCGCTGTAAAGTATTCCGTCCTGAATGGCAGGGGGCAACCAACAGATTCTTCCATCCCCGTCCAGATCCGGAGGATTCGCATAAAGTTGTGTCGGAATCGCCTTCCACTCAGTCCCATTCAGTGTGATATCAGTATCAATATTGAAAGTAACAAAACCATGATCCTTCGTTGCGAAATATACCGAGTTCCCGAAAGCTACAAGTTGACTTGCACCGCAGAAGTCAGGCCCTCCGAATGTCACAATCTTGTCAAAGCTTCCATCACTATTGAAGAGAAAGAGAGTTGAAGTTTCGAGGTAGCCTATCTTTCCATTTTTAAAAAACACCGGCATCGTTGCTCCGCACCCGTGACTTGTATCTTCCCACACAATGGAACCGGTAGCCGCATCGATGGCCCGAAAGCCGTTAATTTGACTTCCTACAAAATATACTATCCCGTTTTTCTCGGCCATCGGTAGAATTGATCCTGATAATGATGGTATCCTCCACAACACAGTCGTTTTTACCTGCCCTTGTAAAA
>JAYVSC010000153.1:0-3974 GCA_043775705.1 Spirochaetales bacterium
AGGTTTTGAAGATAGCGCTCAAGGACCTGCTCGATGGAAGGCAGGGGCACTGGAATGGAAGTACCGCCGGAAGCGATAAGGGCAAGGGAAGACGCTTTCAAGGCGAGCTCTTCGGGAAATGAGGTTTGGGCAATATTCAAACCTGTCCCGATATACACTGCCGAACCGTCGTTCTCGCAGAGAATGCCGCCGAGTTTTTTGCCCTGGAACAGTACATCGTTCGGCCACTTGATCTGTGTGCGGCTCGGCGGGCTCAGGAAGGCGTCGAAGGTCAGCGCAAGGGCGAGTCCGACGCGGAGGGTCAGACCCCTCACCGGTTGTCCCCTGAGAAACGTGGTGCACAGGAGGCTCTCTCCGGGCGAGGAACTCCATTCTCGCCCATCGATTCGGCCGCGTCCGGAAGACTGATAATCCGCGTATATGGTCGTTCCGTCCGCTTCACCCTGCGCGAAAAGAAGGCGCGCCTCTGCCATGGTGCTGACGGTTTCCCTTACATGGAAAACCGGGGCATTAAACGGATTCCGCACGTTCATTATTTCATGTTTCATGCTTCCGTTACCCCCGGAATAGACTATACTTTACTTATGAAACGTATTGCAATAATACTCAGCCTGATATGTTTCGCTCTTTTTGCCTCTCCGGCCGAAGAACCCCTTCGCGTTGTTCTGGATGACAATTATCCCCCTTATGTATTTCGAGGCGATGAAGGAGTCCTCCAGGGCATTCTCATCGACCAATGGGCTGAATGGGAAAAGGTCACCGGTACTTCCGTGATTCTTGAAGGGATGGATTGGCAGAACGCCCTTGCCGAGATGGCTGCGGGGAAGGCGGACGTGATCGATACGATTTTCGCCACACCCGAGCGCAGACAATACATGCTGTTTACCTCTCCCTATGCCGACATAGCGGTGCCGGTTTTCGTCCACAAGTCCGTTTCGGGGATATCTGATCTGGAAAGCCTGAAAGGGCTGCGGATCGCGGTCAAATCCGGGGATGCCTGCATTGCGTTCCTTAGCGCGGCGAGCATTACGGACTTAATCCAGTTTCAAAGCTATGAGGAAATTATCACTCATGCCAGACAGATGGACTTTCGGGTTTTCTGCATGGATAAGCCCCCTGCGCTGTTCCTGATGAGCAAGGCAGGTATCGACAGCGAATTTCATCCCGTGATCTCCCTGTATACCGGCCATTTCAGCCGGGCAGTATCGAAGGGGGGTGAAAAACTCCTGGGCCGCATCCAGAAAGGCTTCGATGCCATTACGAGTGACCGGTACCGGGAGATTGACCGGCGCTGGTTCGGAGCAAATGCGAATGTGACGCCCAATTACCGGAATATCATTATCGTCGGGGTTTTTATCATGTCCCTGATTCTGCTGCTGGTAGCCTTTATCCAGATATTGAGGAAGCAGGTCGCTCGAAAGACCAAGGAATTGAAGCTTCAGGTGCGCCGGCTCCAGATCAGCGAGCAGAAAAACACCGCCTTCATCAATGCGCTGCCAGACTTGTTTTTTATTATCAACCGTTCAGGTCAATATATTGATTCAAGCGTCTCGAATCCCGATCTGCTTAAAGCGCCTCCGGGCGGTATTATCGGGAGAAATCTTTCGGATATTTTCGAGCCTGTTATGGTCGGCAAATTCATTGCAGCGGTTACCGACGTTCTCGCGTTCGGCGGCATCCAGCAGCTTGATTACGAGCTGGAGGTTCCCGTCGGGCGGCGGAAATTCGAATGCCGTATCGTCGCCCTTGACGAGGATAACGCCCTGTACATCGCGCGCGACGTGACCGACCGCATTGCCCACGAGGCGGCCGTCCAGAAATCCATGGCGGAGAAGGACGTGCTGTTGAAGGAAATCCACCATCGGGTAAAAAACAATCTACAGGTGATATCGAGCCTCGTTTCGCTCCAGGCGGATCTCTTTCATGATGATGCGGACAAAAAACTGATGGAGGAAACCCAGCACCGGATACAGTCTATGGCCCAGCTCCATGAAATGCTGTACCGTTCCGATGATCTCTTGTCGCTCAACATAAAGGAATACATCAGCGGCATCGTAGACGAGCTTTCCATACCCTACTATGATAAATCCAGAAAAATCAAGATTACCACGACGGTTGACAATTTTCATGTGAGCCTCGATATCGCAATGCCGATCGGGCTGATCATCAATGAACTTGTGTCAAACTGTTTTAAATACGCTTTTCCTTCGGCCGGGGAGGGCACCCTCGATATCACCCTTGGTATCGTGAACAACCAGGTTACACTCTCAGTCCGTGATAACGGTATCGGTCTTCCGGAGGGCTTTTCATTGAACGGCGCGGGAACCCTCGGCTTTGTCCTCATCCGGATGCTCTCGGCCCAGCTTGGAGGCACCGTCGTAATTCTGCCCGGTAAGGGAACGGGCATCCAGATTGTTTTTTAAATCTTAACAAATGGTTGACATTCCATGTCACTTCAATGAATAATACTTTATATCGTTTTGCCATTGCGGATGTCGTATAACGGCTATTACCCGAGCTTCCCAAGCTCGTGACGGGGGTTCGACTCCCCTCATCCGCTCGAAAATAAAACTGCCTGATCGCTCATCGTCATCCAGGAGGAAGGAGATGCGCTTTTTATCATGATCAATAAAAAGGTCGGAATTATCGGTTATGGGAGCATGGGCAGCATGCTTCTCGAAGGCTTGATAGACACTTCTTCCGTTTCCCCCTCGAATATATTCGTTTCAAACCGATCGCAGAATAAACTGTCAACCCTGATTAATAACGAAATCACGATATGTGAGTCAAACCGGGAACTTGCGAGAACCTGCGATCTGGTGTTCATCTGCATAAAACCCCTCGAAATCAGGGACCTCCTGAAGGATATCAAGGACGATCTGAGCGAGGCCACGCACCTCATCTCCATTGCGGGATCGCTGACGCTGGAAAATATCGAGAAAATTCATCCCGGCAGGGTTTCCCGGATTCTGCCGACCTTTATTTCGACCATCCATGAGGGCGTGACCTTGATTTGCCATAACTCCAGGGTCACGAAGGCCGATGAGGCCCTCCTTGAGGAAATGCTCGGCAGGATGAGCACTGTCAAATATATCCCCGAAAACGAGTTTGAGCTTGTGTCCGATCTGACGAGCTGCGCGCCCGGCCTGATCGCCGAGATATTCAAGGAATATGTCAATTCAGCCCTTGCCCATACACGCATTGACCGGGGTGAAATCAGGGATCTCCTGATAAATACCCTATATGGAACCGCGAAGCTGCTGTACGAGATTACCTCCGATTTTGACGAGGTGATACAAAGGGTGACGACGAAGGGAGGCGCGACAGAGGCTGGCATAGAGGTGCTTGCGCGCGATCTGCCTACCGTCTTCGACGAAATGTTTCTGAAAACACTCGAAAGACAAAAAAACCGAAAAAAGTTGATTGACGAAATGTACCTGGACGTCTAGGGTCGTCCCTCCGCCATAGATCCGCCTCAGAGTTTGATTTTTACGCTTCTGACGTTCCAGATGTCCTTCGCGTATTCGCCGATAGTCCGGTCCGTCGAGAACTTTCCCATATTCGCGGTATTCAGTATGGACATCCGGGCCCACTTTTCCTTGTCGGCGAATGTTGCGCTCACCTTCTCCTGGCATTTGACGTAGGATTCGTAATCCGCGAGCAGCATGTAGGTATCCCCGTTGTTGAGAAGCGCGTTGGTAATGGGCCTGAAGAGGTCTGCCTGGCCCTTCGAGAAGAAACCGTTCTGTATCTGGTCTATCACCTGTTTCAGCTCGGCGTTTTTATTGTAATAGAACGAAGGGTTGTATCCTTGCCTCCTCAGTTCCTTGACGTTCGAGGCGTCGAGACCGAAGATGAAGATGTTTTCTTTACCCACCTCTTCCATGATCTCGATGTTTGCCCCGTCGAGGGTTCCGATCGTCAGCGCGCCGTTGAGGGCAAACTTCATGTTGCCCGTGCCGGAGGCCTCGGTG
>JAYVSC010000154.1:0-3237 GCA_043775705.1 Spirochaetales bacterium
TATTATAACCAGATGGACCATGCGGTCATTGACCGGCACTTGATCAAGGGGGCGCTCGACCGGCTGCGGAACGCGCGGGTAGAAGTTGGTGTAGCCGATGCGGGTACCTACGAGGAGCAGTACAGGCGGCTCTTGGCCACGTATGACACCTCAAGCTCGACTGAACTCAAGTTTCTCGAATATCTGTATGCCCATGGTCTTCGGCTCCCCGATGAGGCGCAGAAAAGCGTTGGGGGGCTCTATTGCGTACCCGACTTTTACTATGCGCCGTCGAACGGCAGTGTTCCTGTTCATGTTTTCTGCGATGGGAGTCCGCACGATCTTGATTCTATAAAAAGCAGGGACGACCGGCAGCGTGAGGCCATTCTGGACATGGGTCACGATTATATCGTCTATCATTACGCAAAATCGCTCGATGAGCTTGTCGCTTTGCGCTCTGATATATTCAAAAAGGTACGGTAAAAAAAATGGATTATAAAACAGGAACGCTGGTGCACGTTCGCGGTCGCGACTGGGTCGTGCTTCCTTCGGAGGATCCCCTTCTGATGCGCCTGAAGCCCCTCGGCGGACGCGAAGACGACGTTACGGGTATCTATCTGCCGTTGATGGCACAAGACGGTGTGAAGCCTTCACAATTTAATCCGCCGACGGTAAGCGATCTTGGAACAGTACGCTCCGCGCGGCTTTTATTTGACGCTTCGCGCTTGTCCCTTCGCTCCGCCGCAGGGCCTTTCCGCTGCGCGGCTAAATTGGGATTTAGGCCCCGCAGTTACCAGATGGTTCCGCTTATCATGGCGCTCAAACAGCAAAAAGCGGTGCGCCTTCTTATTGCGGACGACGTGGGTGTCGGCAAGACGATCGAAGCCATACTTATCGTAAAAGAACTTCTGGAGCGGAGAGAAATCAAGCGGTTCGCGGTTTTGTGCCCACCGCACCTCTGCGATCAGTGGAAAACCGAGTTAAAGGAAAAATTCAACATAGAAGCGGTGATCATGCGCACCGGCACGCAGGCGAGCCTGGATAAAAAAATTCCGGATGACCGCAGCGTATACGATTTTTATCCCTATCAGGTAATCAGCATCGACTATATCAAGACCGATAGCCGGTATGCCGTGTTTGCCTCGCGCGCGCCGGAACTGGTCATCGTGGACGAGGCGCATACCTGCGCGAAGCCGCAAGGCGCGCATCAGGGGCAGCAGCTTCGCCATCGTTTGGTCCGCGCGCTCGCCGAAAAAAGCGAGCAGAACCTGGTGCTTATGACGGCCACTCCGCATTCCGGCAAGGAAGAGGAATTCCGTTCGCTGCTCGGACTTTTGAAACCGGAGTTCGAAAACGGCGACTGGGAATCCGAGGAAAAGAAAACGCTGCGAAACGATCTTGCCGCTCATTTTGTGCAGTGGCGGCGCGGCGACATCAAAATATGGATGGACGAAAAAACGCCGTTTCCGACGCGCCTTGCAAAAGATATTCCCTATACCCTGACTCCGAAATATCAGGCGCTATACGACGAAGTTCTCTTGTTTGCCTCGCAGTTGATGGCAACGGGCGGCGGAAGCGAAAACCAAAAACGATTCCGCTATTGGTCGGCTCTTGCCCTGTTGCGGGGTATCATGTCGAGTCCCGCAGCCGGAGCTACCATGCTGGAAAACCGGGCGGCCGGAGCGAATCTAGCGCAGGAAGCGGAAGAAGGGGGACCTGACGCAGAAGCGGAGAATCCCCATTTCGAGCGGATGGAATCGAGCGATGATGAATTGCCGACGCCTCTCCTCGAGCGCACCGAGCTCAAGACAAACCAGAAAGAAACCTTTAGCCGTTTTGCCGCCTCTTTACGCGAACTGAGCGGAACGGCAAATGACGCAAAGGCTTCTCATTGCGCAAGACAGATTAAAGAGTGGGTATCAAAGCAGATATCGCCGGTAGTATTTTGCCGATATATCGAAACTGCAAAGTACCTTGCCGCCTGCGTCCAAAAAGAACTCGGGACAAAGGTGCTCGTCGAATGCATTACGAGCGAGGACCCGGACGAGGTGCGGCGCGAACGAATAGAGGCAATGGCACCAGCGGAAGGCTCCGTGCGCCCGCGCGTGCTCGTGGCTACCGATTGTCTTTCGGAAGGCATCAATTTGCAGCATCTTTTTGACGCGGTGCTTCATTATGACCTTCCCTGGAATCCGAACCGGCTTGAACAGCGGGAAGGCCGCGTTGACCGTTTCGGGCAGACCAAAGAAAATGTATATACCGCCCTCCTTTTCGGACAGGATAATCCGATGGATCAGATCGTCCTGAAAGTTTTGTATAACAAGGCGAAAATAATCCGCAGCAATATCGGGGTGAGCATTCCCTTTCCCGAGGATTCAAAAATATTCTTGGACACTATTTTTAAGGCCGTGCTTGCCGAAGCCGAAAAAAAGCGCCGGCCGGTCGCCCAGATGGAATTGTTTTCTCTTGCGGAAATGGTCCGGTCGGAAGAAGCTCTTGGTGCTATGATGGATGAGCGCGAAAAAAAGGAAACAAGCCTCCGCACCATATTTGCCCAGCGCACGATACAGGCACAGGACATTGAAAAAGATCTTGCGCGCTGCGACGAAGCGGTAGGACGGCCCGAAACCGTCTATCGTTTTGTGCATACCGCCCTGAAGGAATTGTATGGAATAAACACGCCCTACGATCCTGATACCATGCTCCTCCCATTGAACGCAACCCAGATACCAGCTTCCCTTAGCCAATGGCTGCCGGGTAAAACCGTTCTTTCCTTTAGCGCGCCGGTTCCTCAAGGGACAAAATACGTCGGCCGCAATCATGACGCGGTAGAGGCGTTGTGCCAAACAGTCCTTTCGGAATCGCTCAATAGAGAGCATGAATATAAAAGCGCGTCGCGCGCGGCCGTTGCCTTCTCCCTTGCGGTGGAGGAACGCTGTGCGTTGTATGTTTTGCGGGCACGGCATGTCATCGAAGACAAAAGGGCCGGCGGACATCTTGTGGCAGAAGAAATTCTCCTTTATGGCTATCGCGGCCTTGCTCGCGTCCCGATGAGCGGCGCGGAAGTGGAAACCTTGATGAGCGATCCAAAAACACTGAACGAAGTGCCGATAGACTTTCAAAAAAAGCAGCTGGAGCGGGAATTGCAGTTGCTCGCAGAAACCCGGGCCGACCTTGATGCCTTAGCGCACAAGAGGGCCGAAGAACTGATAGGCGAACATGAACGCTATTACGTGGCCCTTGGAGAAAGTACGACAG
>JAYVSC010000155.1:0-26132 GCA_043775705.1 Spirochaetales bacterium
ACGTACGCAGGGCCGAAATTCTGCATGTTGGCGATTACCGCCATCAGGAAATTGTAGAAAATTATCGGGGACATCATGGGCAGCGTGACGTGGCGGAACTTGTGCCAGACGTTCCCCCCGTCCATCTCGACTGCTTCGAGGTAGGTACGGGGCACGCCCTGCAGTCCCGCGAGGAAGATGACGATCATGTTGCCCACGCCCCAGATGGTCATCACGATGATGGAGGGCATGGCCGTATCGTTCTTGCCAAGCCAATTGACCTTGTCAAAGCCCGCCGTAT
Organism: Spirochaetales bacterium; assembly: GCA_043775705.1. GTDB lineage: Bacteria > Spirochaetota > Spirochaetia > Treponematales > Treponemataceae > Teretinema. The sequence goes on from JAYVSC010000155.1 coordinate 281, forward strand.
TCATGACGAAGTTGAAGACGCCGAAGCTGGCCTGGTACATCCATCCCCAGATAATGGTTGTGCCGATTATCGGGATGATATAGGGAATGTAGAAAGTCGCACGCCAGAAACCGCGGGCCGGTATCTTTTGATTGAGAAGGAGCGCAATGAAAAAAGACCAGATCAGGCCGATGATCGTCGCGCCGGCGGCGAAGTAAAGGGTTGCCCCGACGGCGTACCCGAAAAAGAAATCGTCGGTGAAGATGTTTTTGTAGTTTTCAAGACCGATGAATTCGGGCGGCCTTATCATGTCCCAGCGGGTCAGGCTGAATCCTATCACGCCGATCAGGGGCAGCAGTGTGTAAAAGACCAGGCCTATAAGGGACGGAAGCAATAGTATAAAGGCCAGGAGGGGTTTCCTGTTCAAACTGTTCTTGTTCATAGAATACAACCTTGGAAGAGAGGCAGTCCCGGCAGGCGCCGGGACTGCGGATTGGGTGATGCCTACTTGTTTTTGTGGGCGTCGAAATACGTCTGGAGTTTGGGCATGATCTTGTCGATGTAGTCCTTGGCGGTGGTTTCGCCGTTCCATACCGCGTCGATTCCGCCAACGAGAATGTCATTGAGGCCTGGATAGCCCGCGAAGTAGTACCAGGGAACCTGGATCGCGTTGTTGGCCGCATAGTCGATTACCGCAGTCTTGTACTGGTCAAAGGGCGGGCGCGCCGTCTTGGTGATCGCGGGATCGGCCCAGCTTCGCATCGCGGCGTCGGAGCCGTAATACTTTGCAGAGAAGGGCATGGTAACTCCGTCGAGCATAAGGGACTTGAACTTGCCGTCGGGATAGGTTTCTGCGGCATACCAGCGGATAAAGGTCATGGTCTCGGCCAGATGCTTGGAGGTCTTGAAAATGCCGTAGGGAGCGCCGGTGTTGTATGTAAGCGCCTTCTTGAACTTGGGGAGGACGCCGACGCCGTAGTCAAGGCCGTTGGGTACTGAGTTCTTCAGAGATACGCCGATTTCCCACTGTCCGCTCGTGGCCATTGCGACTTTGCCTGTCAGCAGGTTGACGTCGATGCTTCCCATGGAGCGCAGGTCCCCTCGTGACGGTGCGACATGGTGCTTGGCATAGAGGTCGGCTATTGCCTGTATGGCCTCGATCGATTCGGTTTTGTTGATCAGCAGCTGCTTGCCGTCGAGACTCATGAGTCCTCCGCCGTTCGAGTAGCAGGCGATCGGCCACATCCACCATTCGCGGTTGAAATCACAGCCGTACTGGACGATGTTCTTGTAGTCGAAACCGGCCTGGGTCGCGTTCTTTCCGTTCTTGTCGATCGTGAGTTTCTTGGCGGCATCGACGTACTGATCCCATGTCCAGGCTTTGTCGGCGCTTGACGGCGGATAGGGAACGCCCGCCTTGTCGAAGAGCTTTTTGTTGTAATAGTTCAGGAGGACTTCGTTCGCGGAACTGTAGGCGACCGGTTTTCCATTATAGGTAAAAGCCAGGGATTTGAGGGGTTCTTCGCCTTTGGGGTACATGGAGCCGACGTCTGCAAGGAAGCCGGCCGAGGCGAAGTCAAGGGCCATAGCCTCGGACAGGAGGGTGGCATCGGGAAGTTTCTTGGCGGCCGCCATGGTATTGGTCTTGGCTTCATAGCCTTCCCGGGGAACCATGATCAGTTTTACGATGATCTTGTCCTTGTATTGGGCATTGAACATGTCCAGTTGTTTCTGCACGTCCTGTCCCTCGGATTCGGTGCTGTTGTACCATGCCATGTACGTGATTTCGACGGGTTTTGCCCAGGCACTTAGTGCTGAAAGGGCCAGGCTGGCGACCATGATAAATTGCAGTTTCTTCATTCGTTTTCTCCTTTAGATCAGATAGATCGGAATACGGGAAACCGGATGCTGGACTTTTGCCCTCAGAAGTGGCATATTCAATGCATCCGGCGGTTGCGGTATCGAAGTTATGCGTGCTTGCTGACTCGATACTGCTTCTGTCGCTTTTTTTTAACCCCTCCTTTACGGCAATCGCCGTATAGATTCGCGTACCACCAGATCGATGGGGAAATAGATTTCCACCGGCGGCAGGTCTTCGTTTTCGATCAGTTCCACTACGCGGCGGACCGCGGCTTTTGCCATGCTCCGCGAATGTATCCGCATGCTGCTCAGGGGCGGCGTGGCATGTCGGGCCAGTTCCGTATCGTCAAAACCGATTACGCTGATTTGATCCGGAACCTTGATGCCCGCACGGTTGAGCGCCGACAAAGAGCCGATGGCCAGGAGGTCGTTCGCGCATACCAGTGCGGTCAGGTCCGGGCATCGGGCGATCAGCCGCTGCGTGGCCTGAAAGCCGGATTCGGGTGTCCATCCCTCGCTGTCGTCGGCAAAATCGTCATCGGCGTCCAGACCGGCTTTTTTCATGGCTTCCTGCCAGGCGAGATACCGGATCCGCGCCGATTCTAGGTGCAGCGGGCCGTTAATCATCCCGATGCGGCGGTGGCCTGCATCGATCAGGGCCTGAACAGCGGTCCGTACACCTCCAGCCAAATCCATGGTCACCATGTCGACCGCCCGGTTGATCGAGGTCGGACCGATCAGCACGACCGGCAGATTGCGCTCCCGGAGGCGATCGATAAGTTCGGGACTGCGGGCTTCTTCGATCACCAGACCGTCGATTTTATCCATGAATCCGGAAAATGCGTTTAATTCATCGGAATTGTTGTCGTCCAGATAGGTGAACAGCAAATGGCGGCCGGCTTTGACGGTTTCTTCCTCGACACCGGTAAAAACATCAAAATAAAAGGCTTCCGACGCCAGGGGTTTTCGTTGGGAGCGTTCCTTGCAGATCACGAATCCGAGGGTTCCGTGGTCCATCCTCGGGTTTTCCTGCCGGGAGAGCTGCTTTCGCACAAACGTTCCCTGACCGATTTTTCTTTCAAAGAGCCCCCGATTGGTCAGGGCCTGTATCGCGTTCCGGACGGTGGTGCGGCTGATATCCATCTTTTCCGACAGTTCTCGTTCCGAAGGTATCTTTGAATCCAGGGGCCAGTCATTGTTTTCGATTTTACCCCTGATATAGTTTTCCACCTGAGTCTGCATGGATTCAAGGACGTTTTTCTGTATGATGTCCATGTCTTTGTTTTTCATTTGTCCTCCCAAGTGGTTAATACCATATATAACATTTACACCCGTTTATGGCATCTGTCAACCTTTTTCGGGTAATATTGTGATTAATCGTGGTTGATTGGTATTATATGGTATGCCCCGGGCAAAGTCGAAAGGGATTAAGGATTTCGGGCTTAATGGCCGCATTTGAAGGTTTTTGGGAGGGTGCTTCTGAAATCAAAGAAGACCGGTATTCATTTCCCTTTAGGGGGCAGTCGATATAAACTGTCGCAGATTTTCCGCGAACATCTTTGCTTTCGTCAAATCCCCGGAATTCGGCCGGCCCTTATTCATTCCTCCGAAGAATTTCAGGAAACTGTTTTTGTTCAGTCCCGGGCAATTAAATTCTCCAACGATCTCGCAGCCCTTTCCTGTCAGGATATTTCTGAGTGCATCGTGGGGATCCTCTATGGCGTTTTTAATCGCGAATTCCCGGGATACGCCGCTGGTCGAGAAAATGAAAACCTTTTGTCCGCTTGCACTGTTCATGCCTTCGGCGCAGTTCAGAATATTCTGATGGTGTTTCTGGTCGAATATTCCTGACCCGAATCCAATCAAGGAGTATTTCATAAGCACATCGTGACTTGCCTCCTCGGGAGACAGTATTTGAGCGTCCAGCACAGAGGCAATCTCTTGTGCAATCTTGGCCGTGCTGTTCTTGTCGGATGAAAACAATACGATAAGCGTCCTTGACGTCACGCCCTGCTCTGATTTTTCCATTCGGTGTTCCTTATAGGTCGCTGCAGAAACGGCGTCGACTTTCCCTTTCGATGAAGCGCAGCCGGAGAAAAGAGTTAATGCGCAGAATGCGGTCGCATGAATAAATTTGATTCTCATCGGATAGTTCCTTTTTCGGCTCTCATAAACGACACGCCGACAATGATAAACCAGATCAGCTGCGTGATTCCGAACACGCCGGGCATATCGATCAATGCAGGTATCAGGGAAAGCATCCCTATCGCACCGACGATAATTCCGAACACGCCTATTACCCGTCCATAGCGTTTTTCCTTCAGCATTACAATGCCGAAGCCCAGGGTCATCAGGCCTCCGAGAATTTCTCCGTTTCCGTTGCCGATTCCCATAGAAACGGTGTCCAGTATTTGCCAAAAGAACGCAGCCTGATCGGGATTCGAGGCGGAAAGACGAGTTACCGGATCTATCGCCGCATTGGCGATCATGCCGCTCGCGGTCAGTGATCCTGCCCAGATATACCCGATGATGGCCGAGAGCCTCGCGAGTATCGAACCGGAATTCGTTATCGCGGACTGCAGCGCCAGAATGAAAAGAACCAGAACGGGACCGAAGAGAATATACATCAGAATATTCGTAAGAAATACCATCGATTTCATTTCCGTCACGATCCTCACCTTTTCGGCCGCGCTTTTTATTTCCGGATATCGAAGAACGAATAGAAAAATGACGATACCGACAAGATATGAGAGCGCCAAATATACGCTTGACGCTATCCCGAAAAATCGCTGCTGTCCGCTCAATCTGTTTTGTGCACTGCCGTTCATGTTTCAATCCTCCAACTATCTCTCTTTTTCTAAAAGTAGTATCTGATGCCACCGCCTACGATGGTTCCCCCGTTATATGCCCCTTCTTCCTGCGAGAAGGACACCCCGGTGCCGACCTCGATGAAGAAAGTCGTCTTTCCGAAGGACAGTAATTCCGTCCCTGCGATATAATTGATAAAGCCGATGGTGCCGTCAAAGGAATGGACCATGCCCTTTTCAATTCCGAAAGTCAGCCCTTCGTATATCCTGAACATGGACTGAAAGTCTTTTGAATAAAAAAACCCGATGGACGGCATAAAAGCCCAACTGTCATTTCCGTTCCAATAATCCTCCGCAAAGTTAAGGTCGAATCGAACTTGCCCATGCCCGTAGCGGAAACCGCCTTGAAGCCCGCAAAGCGAATTGGGGCCGTAAAGATATGCGGGAACACTCAGATAGAATTCGATTTTATTCGCGGCGTTTTTTTCGGTATCCGTACATCTATCAAGTTTCTTTTCATCCGTTTCTCCGGCGCATGCCAAAAAGCCGAGGATAAGGAAGACCATCGCACACAGTGTCATTTTTGCAGTCATTTTCATAAAAACCTCCATTAAAATAAATTGCGCTTTTACCGCAGTTCGCTAGAAATTAATCCCGAAATTCAAGCCGGGCTCGAAGAGAAAGTAGTTGGGCCATTTTCTTTCAACTCGTGAAAATGATTCGGGAAAATCGGTATTGATTGGCCAATAGTTGCAAACCACTGAGGGCTCTATGTAAAACCGTTTGCTGAAAATTTTCTGATGGTATCCAAGCCTCAGCTGGAGAAAAAGCTGAAAGCCGCTTCCGATTTTCTTGTCTTCCGTATCCCTGAATTCCTGGATAAATGGCGTTGCCTGGACTGTGGAAAAAAATCCTTTCCAGATCATATGCTGATAATCGATGCCGACACCCCAGGCTTTGACGTAACCAGGGTAGGAATAATCGGAAGATTCCCCGGATGAGCCCCAGGGAATTCCCAATGGACCGCGGTACTCCCAGGTGAGGGCTTCGATTATCAAGGCATCTTTTTCGGTGAACCGATAGCCAAAGTCCAGTTGATAGAATGAAGCAGGATCGGGAGCCAAATTCATCAGCATGAATAATGAACTTCCGATAAAGCATTTCCCGTCCGTCTCCTGGCTCCAGGCGGCATTTAGGGACAGAACGCAAAGCAGGGCCAGTAAGTATTTTCCCGGTTTCATTTTTTTTCTCCTTTTGTTTCGGTAATTGCCTTTTCAGCATCACGCCATTTCACCGCGCACAGAACGATCAGTGCATTGCCCGTAATTTCAATAATCGAAAAAAAGATATAATGCAGAGTCGGAGGGGAACCAATACCAATAGTGCCCGCCTGTACCATGATCATTATTGTTCCGGCTATAATATTGGCCCATCGGTTTGCCCTGAAGGGCAGTATGCGGGACAGCACGATCATGACGAAGGGAATTTCCATCAGTAATCCTGCCATGAGCAAAAAACTCTCTGTAATCGCCATTCCAGCCAGGGATCCCGTCAGCAGATCCTTCAGCACGACGGATTCCATATTGGTCAATGCATCGCAGTAAATGTAATTTGCCGTGATCCATATCCACAGGGATGAAAGCAGGGCTTTGGGATTCTCCCGGCTTGTTAACTTTGTAATCGAATTCATAATTATGCCTCCTTGGTGCATTGGACAAATTTTGGGACTTTTCTGTTCCCGAGAATATTTTTTCTGTGTAAGGAAATGATTAAAACACTTGACCTGTCCTGCCCGAGATTGTGTGCTTCTCCTTATGTCTCGCTTGTATCTTTTTCATCCGCCGAGTACTCGAGCAAATCGCCCGGCTGACAATGCAATTCCCTGCATAGGGCTTCCAGGGTTACCACGCGCAGCGCGCGCGCCTTTCCGGTTTTCAATATCGATAGATTTGAATCGGTAAGGTCTATCCTTTTTGCCAGTTCACCCAGGGATATTTTTCGGTCCGCCATCACCCTGTCCAGTCTGAATATGATGCTCATTGCAGCTCCCGCTTAAATTGTTAATTCCTGCTCTTCCTGAAGAACCGTTCCGTTTTTGATGATCTCGCACAGAAGAAGAAGCACCACGCTGACGAGCAGAGTGCTGAGGCTGAACGTAAAGAGCGAAAAAACGATAATCAGGCGGCTCATCCTTGAGATGATCTGCACGTTGTTTTTGCTGAACACCAGGTCGTTTTTAAAATTGTTGAATAAAAGGCGTGCCTTCTTGATTATAAGAATGAGCAATACGAGTATCCCGCCAAAATACGGCAGCACGAGAATTCTCACGGCGAGGGGCAGATTTGAAAACATCACCCAGTCCTGATAGTCCTTGGTCTCCAATCCGCAAATATCATTAGGGTTGAACTCTGCGGGAAAGCGGGCCTCAAGCTGATGATAAAAGACGATGACTGCGCACATGATAATGACGATCGGTATCATTATGAGCAGCACGTACCACAAGACCCGTAAAACGACACTCATTACCGAAGAGATCGATTTTTTGCCGAAATATTTCATTTGTGAACCCCCGATACTGTGATATTAACGCAGCAATTCTTGATTGTCAAGCAAAATATATTGAATTACAATAAAAATTACCTATATTTTAATAATATCTGAGTTCATGCATCGTGCGACTGATGCGCACTCTGTGTTTTGTTTGGGCGCAGATATGGCAGATGAGGACTAGATGGGGTTTCGATAAATCCCTTCTCGCATAAAAAATACTATTTACTCGTTTTTCTGCCCGATATCGGGCAAATGTATTGTATTATTTGCCCTATTTCTGATACTAAGAATGAGGAATACATGAAAGCATTTACCCTTGACCGCAGACAGAAGGAATACCTGGGACATCAGTACAACCTGCATCCAGAAGAGCTTGAAGTCCTGCTCTGCGATCTGTTCGGGTTTCTCTCCGAGACGCCCGAGAATTTTATAGTCAGAAGACATCGGGAACTTCAGGCAAAGAGCTGGCCCAACAGTAAAATATTTACCCGTATCAGAGGGGAACTGGAAGAAGGATTGTTCCGGTCAAACAAATTGAGTGAACGACAGATTCGCCGGATAATTTACGGCTAGAAATCTGACAGGAGAGGAAAAAATGTGCGGAATCGTAGGGTATACCGGGCCGAAAAAGCCCCTCAATCTGGTTATACAGGGACTTCGGTGTCTCGAGTATCGGGGTTATGACAGTGCGGGAATCGTGTTGTCGGCAAAAAACAAAGCCCTCAAATTGTTTAAAAAAACTGGTCATCTTGCCGCTCTGGAAAGCATTCTTCCTGAATCAATAAAAGCGGACGCCGCGATAGGACACACCCGGTGGGCAACTCACGGGGGCGTGACCGACGCCAATGCGCATCCCCATGTCAGCTGGAAAGGGAATGTCGCCGTGGTCCATAATGGAATCATCGACAATTACCGGGTGCTGCGCGCCGAACTGGAAGCCGAAGGGGTCCCCTTTCTCAGCGAGACCGATTCGGAAGTGATCGCGCATTTGGCAGAAAAATATCTCGAACTCGGTCCAAAGCAGGCAGTGCTCAAAACGCTCGAACGGATACAGGGAACCTTCGGACTTGCCTTCGTGTTCAAGGATCATCCCGAGCTCATCATCGGCGCACGGAACGGCAGCCCTCTTGCCGTGGGCGTGGGCAACGGAGAAATGTTTCTCTCTTCAGATCCCATCGCCTTCGGCGGCCATACCCGCCAGGTAATTTATCTTCAGGACCGGGAGATCGTGATTCTCCGCCCCGAGGAATGGGAGATCCGGGATTTTAAAAACGAAGTGCTTGAAAAAACAACGGAGACCGTGGATTACATCGAGAACCCAAGCGACAAGGGCGGCTTTGAGCATTTCCTGATGAAAGAAATCGCGGAGCAGCCCGATTCCATCAATCGGGCGCTGGGTCAGGGAGGACGCCTGGTTCCGGACTTTGGAACCGTCAAGCTCGGCGGGCTCAATCTTGAAAAAAGGGATCTTCTGGGCATCAAGAGGGTGGTGTTTCTGGGAATGGGAACGGCATTGTATGCAGCCCAGATCGGCGCGCGCCTTATGGAAACCTGGGCCCGGGTCCCCTCGCAGGCGGAAGATTCTTCCGAGGTCCGAACGGGAAATCCGATCGTCGACCAGGACACCCTGTACATAGCCGTAAGTCAGTCCGGCGAAACCATGGATACCCTGTCGGCGGTGCAGGAGATCATGCATAAGGGGGGTCGGGTCCTGGGCATCGTGAATACCGTGGGTTCCTCCCTTGCACGCCTCTGCGGCGCCGGTGTTTACACCCATTCCGGACCCGAGATGTCCGTCGCTTCCACGAAAGCCTTTACGGGACAGGTGACCATAATGGTGCTTCTTGCCCTCATGATGGGCCGGATGCGCGGCCTCAGTCTCGGACAGGGACAGAATTACCTGAAAGAAATAACCGGTGTGCCGGACAAGATCCGGGATGTGCTCAAGGATCAGTCCCGTGCGCGGGACTGGGCAAGGCAAATTGCCGACAGCGATTCCGTTCTGTTTTTGGGCCGGGGCCTGCAGGCTCCCGTCGCGGCCGAAGGCGCCCTTAAGCTCAAGGAAATTACCTATATACACGCGGAAGGCTTTGCGGCCGGCAGCCTGAAGCATGGACCGCTGGCTCTGGTAAAGGAAGGAACCCCTGCGGTATTCCTGGTCACGGAGGGCGACAGCCTTGAGCGAGTCCTCGGGAATATGGCCGAGGTGAAGGCGCGCGGCGGAAGGATGTTCACCGTCTCGAATCTCGACGATCCCCGCATCCGGCACCTCTCCGACGAGTTCTGGCTCGTCCCCCTGACCTGCGAGGAGATGGCGCCTTTGGTGACCGTCGTTCCGCTTCAGCTTCTGGCCTACGAGACGGCTCTCTTTCTCGGACGCGACGTGGACCGCCCGCGAAACCTTGCCAAGAGCGTGACTACTGAGTAACCGCCTTCCATTGCCCCTTTATGACTTTGACACGTCCTTTTCAATGATATAGACTTATAGAATGAAACGAACCATTTTTTCCAAAACCCTGATGTTGCTGTGTGTCCTTTTGTCAATTCTGGCTTTTCCTGCCGCTGCCCAGACTAAAACCGGCATTGTGGCCACTCCCCTGGCTCAGGATCTTGTAAAGCTTTTTCCCGATCTTTCGTCCGGGTATATCGATTTTTCCGGAAACGGGAAACCCGACCAGACTTCGGACCTGAACGAATATGTCCCGGAATCCCGGGTTCGTGACGGTCAGCTTCAGGCGCAGGAAATTCTCGATTTCATCATTGCAAATTGGCGTTTCATATCCCTGGACAAGCTCAAGGCAGTCAAGGCGGCGGTCAAGGCTTCCCCCGGCGCCATCAGTGAGCTCATTGCCATCGATTACGGGGCGTCCCTTGACGAGGCGCTTTCTCTCCGCGAGCAGATGGGCGACGGTCTGTACCTGACCCCCTCGGCCTACAGGGAAGCAATGGAAAAAATGGGCGGTATCGTCACCGCCATGGTCGCTTCCTACAAGAAGGAAGGGCCGAAGAGCGACGCCGAATTTACCGCTTCCCGCGATTCCCTTTTCGCCATGATAGACAAGGGCTATCCGCTCCCGCTCGATTTGCCCGTGGAAGAGAAGAGCGTGCTTTCGACTTCCATGGTATCGGTAATTCTGAAAGAAAAAGCGACGAATCCCGCGCGAACAAGGACTGCCATCCGGGTTCTCGCCCTTGTGAAATCAACGGACGCCGCGCCTTACTTGGCGGAGCTTGCCGCGGGCAAGGAGTATCCGATCGAGGCGATGAAAGCTCTCGGCGAGATCGGCTACAAGGCCGCGATTCCTGTGCTCGCCGCCCAATTGAAAACATCCTCTTCGCCCGAGGTCCGCAAGGCGGCGCTCAATGCGACGGGCGTCATCGGCGGAGCCGAGGGTCTCGATACTATCCTTGACATAGTCAAACCCGCCAACCGTGAATCCCTCACCCCCGAACTGTTCGAGGCTTCCGCGCAGGCACTCGCCGGCATCGCCCAAAAGGGCAATACGGACTTGCGCATACAGACGGCTCTCCGCGATCTTGCCGCCGTGAGCAAACCCGCCATCAGACGCATCGCGGCAGGGGGTTTGGGCGCGTTCAATACTCAGGCCTCGCTCGAGGCCCTTACCGCCTTGGTCAACACCGAGAAGGACGTCGCCGTACGCAAGGCTGCCGTTGCCGCTCTTGCGCTTCAAAAGGGCGATACGGTCATGGGTCTCCTTCTCAAGGTTATTAAGGAGCGCGATCTCGACCCCGCGCTCAAATCGGTTATCATCCTGGCCATAGGCGACAATCCTCTCGGGGCTGCGGGCATTCCGTCCCTGGTTGAATCTCTCGCCGACCCTGACGCCAACGTGCGGACTTCGGCGCGGAACGCCCTTCTCAAGCTTGCGCCCGCAAACCAGGCATTGGTGACGGGAGCGCTTTCGAAAGCGCTTCTTGCGAGCAGTGACGAATCCTTCCTGGCGGAAGGAACCACCCTTGCCTCCGTCATGGCCGATGCGGCGTCGGTTCCCGCGATGCTCGTCCTGCTCGGCAAACCCTTTCCCGAAGTCAAGAGGATTGCCTCATGGGCTCTTTATCGTATCAGAAGCCAGACGAATCCCAAGGTTCCCGAAGAACTCCAAAATCTGGTTACGAATGAAAACGAAACGATCGCAGTGCGCGTGAACGCCGTGCGTGCCCTGGGTGCAATCGGACTGGACAGCGCAACGCTCAATGTATGGGAAACCCTCGTGACTACCGCACAAATGCGGGGCGAAAAGTATGCCATGCTCCGGTTTTATTCCGTACGCGCCCTGGGCGAACTGAAGACCGCGAAGCCCCAGGCAATTGCCGCGCTTGTAAAAATCGCATCGCGCGATCCCGACATGGAAATGCGGAAAGAAGCAGTATTCGCCCTTAAAAGTCTTCCCTCCGGAGCGGCCGCACAGGAAGCGCTCTCTTCATCGTTCCTTGATGCATCGGACGTTGAACTCAAGGTACGGATCATAGAAGCACTTTCCGATCTTGGTTCGGACAAACCCCCTGCCTTGTCGCTCGAACTGCTAGGCGGCAGCCTTCCTCTTTCCCTTAAGCGCCGCATCATAGTGTCCCTGTCGGAGAATCCCACGGAAGCCGCCGCCATGGCTATCCTTGACGGGGCAAAAGACGCAGACGCGGCCGAATTCATCACGGCCGTCCTTGAAGGCTTTCCGAAGAAGCTTATCGCTTCTGTAGTGTCACGGCGTCTCCGCACCGAGTCGGACAAGAATGTCCTTGCGGTGCTGACTTCCCTGGATATACTTTTCTCGGACTGACGCTGATCCGGAAAAAAGGCAAGCCCTTGACTTCCGGACAGAATGACTTATAGTAAAGATACACGAGTTCTTGGATGGATTTACTAGGCGCGTCCTCTACGTCGACAGAGATACCTCCATCAATGACTGCATGAACCTGATGACCGCGAAGCGGATACGCCATCTTCCCGTAATCGATGCGGGGAAGATCCTCGGCGTCATATCCATGGGCGACGTGGTGAAGGTTCTGCTCAAGAACCAGGAAGAATCCCTCGCGCAGCAGGCTTTCGAAATAGCCCAGCTCGAGCGCTACATCTCGGGCGGAGTAGTTTAGGGAAAGCGCAGTTGTCCGTCAATCTGCCAATCTGGAAATAAAATTATCGCCCGGTCGTAAAACTATAGCAGCCCGTTAGCGACGGATAAGCCATTCTCTCTCCGGTAACAGTAACCCTCCAGTAATAGGTGGTAGGTGCCGAAAGGCCCGGTTCAAGAGGAATTTGGAAAGATGCTGAGGTGCCTGTGTACACATTGACCAGATCCGCCGTTTTGGGGCTGATGCCCATCCAGAATGTATAGGAATATCCAAAGCCTGGTGCCCGTATCGCCAGAAGCGGGGTTTTTGAGACCCTGGACGAATTGTTGATGGGAATCATAAATGAAACAGCTATCGTTTTTAAACTCCAGATGGAGGTGTTTCCCGCATTGTCGCCTTCCCGGACATAAAAGATGTAAGAAGCGTCCGTGAGAGCGGAAGCGGGGGTGTAGGAAGTACCCGTCGTCGCTGCCGCGGCGCCTGAAGAGCCTATTTTATACTCATAGGTACCGTTGCCGCCCCCGCCCGTGGTCCAGCTCCAGGTCGGGGTGTTGTCGAGTGTGGGAGAAGTTGTCCCGGCCAGCGTCGGGGCTGCGGGGGGGATCGAGTCGGCGGTCACGGTCAATGCCGGGGAATAGGGAGCCAGGTTTCCGGCCTGATCGCTTGCGAGGGCGGTGAGGGAATGCGTCCCATCGGCAAGCGCAAGCTCCGCGCTCCATGCGCCAGCCGCGTCTGCATTCGTTGAAGCGCAGAGGACTCCGCCGTCATAAAGGTCCACTATCGAAAGCGCCTCGGAGCTTCCCGCGAGCGTCACTGTCGTCATATTCGTGAGGTTGTCCGTATTCGATATTCCCGTGTCATCGTCTGTGGAGAGATCGGGGAGAGAGGCAGGTGGAGGCGGCAGCGAATCATAGATGATTGACAGGTCCTCGTCGGTACCGTCCGTCGGATCTCCCGAGCCGTCCGCGTCTCCAAGGAACTGGAAGCGCATGGGTACAGTGCTGTCCGCGGTTATACCGAGATCACTCAGGGGAAATCCGGTTTTCGTATACACGCCGTCAGAAAGAGTTTGCCTGTCGATATAGGTTGCGGGGAACGGCCCCTTCCAGGTAGCTCCCCCGTCGACGCTGATGCGGTATCTGAAGTACCTGAAAAAATCATTTACCTGCAGCCGGAAATCAATACTTGCGGTTTTTGTGTAGCCTGCGCGGCTTGACGGATCGCTGCCGGTCAGGCTCATGACGGAGCCTGCGAGAATATTGCTTGTCTTGAAATTGCCGGTTCGCGTTCCATTCATATCGCTGTTGTCGGTTCCCTTGACGTTTCCCACGCTCACCTGGATGTCCTCGTTTACCGGCAGATAGGGGTAAACCCTGACGCGCACGGTCCGTGAAGACTCCACATAGCTTAGGCCTTTTGCCGGATACGCAATGGACGTTCCTGTCTTGTCTTTTATCTGCAGCGTTTCGTTCGTGACGGTCGCGAAATCGATGGGCCGGTCAAACTTGATTTCGATTGTGACCGTCGGGCTCACGGTGCCGTCGATCACCGGCGCGTCAATCGCCAAGACCTCGAGATATTTGCCCTGGTCCTTCATGAGCTGGATGCCAAGTTCCTTTTTCAAATCAACAGGATTGTCGCATGAAGCAAGAAGAACGCCGGCGGCAGCAAGAATCACGAACGCTGTCAGTTTTATTCGTTTCATATTTCTACCTTCCTTTATTCGGCAGCAGTTGGAAAATACAATTCAGCGGCGTCCGCATCGCTTGCCCGTAGTTTATCGACCGTAACCAGGAATCCCTCGTTGTCGCCGAGGGCCTGAAGGGTGCGCGCCAATCCCACGAGAGTCGTGACGTTCGACGGAGCAAGTCCCAGGGCTTTTTCGTAATATTCCTTCGCCTTTGGCAGGTTTTCCTGCATGAATTCGACATTACCCATATTGATAATCGCTTCTTTCAGGTTTGACTTCTGAATGGCGAATTGAAACTGCGCGCGTGCCTGTTTCATAAGGCCGAATTGGGCATAGAGAATGCCCAGCCGGTTCGCCGCCTTGTCGGGGTTTTTTCCGCTCTGTATCTGTGCGTTGAGCTCGGCTTCGCGGCCGTCGATCTGTGTACTGGAGACAAGTTCGTATTCCGCGAGGTAGGCGTTTTTCATTTTTTCCTGGGAGGGAAGAGTGACGCTGATTCCTTCGGTGACAAAGCCGACAGGCTCATAGATGCTCCATGCTTCGCGCACCGGATAGAACGCGGCGGTTTTCTTTCCCTCGCTTTCGTTCCATTCAGAGGCACCGGTCATCCAGGACCGGAGGAAACCTTCCTTGATGAGCGTGATTTCGACAGGTATCCAGACAGTCTCATCCCGGACGATCAGCTGCTTTTGGTCGCTGAAGATGCGCTGTGCATTTTTCGGGGATAGGGCCGAATTGAAGGCAACAAAGATATGGCCCGGCGTGGTGATAAGCGCCGTCTCGATTCCCGCTCCCTCGAGGAGGGCAGCATAGAGAATCGAAAGGTCATCGCAGTCGCCTGCCTTATAGGACAGGGTTTGAGTCGGGAACTGCAGGAAATCGACGGCGGTTTCTTTTCCGGAAAGCTCGGTGAACGGGGTAGCGGGATCGACGGCATAACCTAGACCGTAAGCGCGCAGGGCCTGGTAAACCGCGAGGGCAGTCCTGAACTCGCTCGTTATTCCGGGATAGGTTTTGTCCGCACGGACCATGGACGCGATCCCCTTCGAGAAGGCGAGAATCTGCGGATCTTTCGCGGTGATAAAGGCCGCGGCCTTACGGTCATCGTCCCAGGTCATCGCATTGCGGTTCTGGATTTGTACTGTTACGGCCACCGTTCTGGATATCTTTCGCCCCAGATAATAGTACTCGAACCGAAACTCTCCGGCGGTCTTGGTTCCCTCGGTTACCTTGAAAATGGAATCGTTGAAAAGGCTGTACACCGGGACAGCAAGGCTTTTTCCCGGCCCAAGGGAGGAAAATTCACCGCACAGGCGGGGACTGTCCATGTATTGCTTCACATAGAATTCAACCTTGATTTTTTCGATGGCAAGTGTTTCATTGTTTGTTACAACGGCTTTCCCAAGCGGGTTTTTGTCATAATAGGCGTAAAACAGCGGATACACCGGGGCGGTTTCGCTTTGAAACCGGATATTGGTGCCCTTTTTCGAACCGGCGATGTCGACCGATAGTCCCAGCTGCATTGACACGCCCTGGTATAGATATCCGCCGGGAGCTGTCAGGTATTTGTACTGCCCTCCGAATACCGCGGCGAGCGTAGGGGTAAATCTGAATAGCATTTCCGCACCGGTTTCAACAAAGGGATTCCGTACCGTTCCCGCGTCGGCTGTAGCCAAATAGAGGCCGCCCCCTGCCGTTGCCCGCAGGGATAGGCGGGGAGAGGGACTGTAAGAAGCACCGAGGGCGCCGCCGGCATACAGGAATGATACTGACGCCGTAGAATCTTTCAGGGGCAGCATCTCATAATCGAGAAAAACCCTTGTTATCGCCCAGGGAAGAAAAGCCGGAGTGAAGTCTCCCCGGAGCGTTGCGCCTCCCCCGAAGGAATAATACGGCGTGTTGTCCTCAAGCGAGGGCCCGAGGGGCAGGGCCGCAGAAGGCAGGACCGAAAACGAAAGATCTCCCGCCTGGGCAAAAATAAGGCCGGCTGATAAAAAAAACGCGCTTAATGCCGGAATTCGTTTGATTCCTTGCATATTGCAACCTCCGAAGAGCGGAATGAAGTTTCAATCGCGGATACACTTTATTAGAGAATAGTATATATCATAATCCGGGAAATAAAAAAATAAATGATAAAAAGGCACTCTTCCTGCAGGAGTTCAATGCCTTGCATGAGGGCCCTTTATATACTAGTCTTTTCAGCATGGAACACTTTATTCCCTTTTCAAAAAACGATCTCGGTCGTTTGTTGAGCGCGAAATTTACGGATCACAAGCAGCGGGATGACTTTGCGCGCTTTTGTGTTCTGATCGGTTCGGTCTACCACTACCGTATGTATTCGATTCTGGAGGAATTCAAGGCCTCCTACCTGCCGCTCGATCCTGACCGGAATATCGGCCTCATCCAAACCTATACAAGCGGCATGACCGAGAGCCTGGGAAAAAAGGCCTTTGCCGATCTCGAGTCGATATTGACTGCGGGCAATTACACAAAAATAACCGGAGAAAAACTGAAGGAAGCATTTGCGCAAACCTCGCCCCGGGGTCTTGACCTCAAGGTGAACACGGAGGTGTACGAGCTCCTGAACCTCTACTACCGGGGGGAACACGACGACCGGATGGAGAAAAAGGAATTCCTTTTCAGGAAGCACTATGAGTTCTCGGTGTACGACCGGGTGATCATCGTTTTTTCCATGAAGGAAACCCCCGTTTCGCCCAAGGATGACGATGAGCGGCACTTCGAGAAGGGCAGGCTTTATTTGAAGCTTTTCAAGAACGTGCCGACGGTCGATCTCGAGATGCTCTTTCCTGACACCAAGATTGTCATCCGCACGTTCGACCAGGTAAAAGTAATCGTTCCGCTTGCCGCCGGCGCCGTCACGACGCTGTATAAAATAATCAGCTATATCACGAACGCGGGCAATCCCGTGCATCTGTGGAGCCAGATCGGTTTTTGGATTCTTATCGGCAGCCTTTTCGGCGTAGCGCTCAAAGCCTTCCTCGGCTATAAAAACACGGTCGAGAAATATTTAAAGACATTGACCAGCAGTCTGTATTTCCAGAACCTCGACAATAATTCCGGCGTATTCACGAACCTTCTCGACGACGCCGAGGAAGAGGAATGCAAGGAACTTATCCTCGCTTATTATTTTCTCCTCGCGGAAAAAAACGGGGGTCTATCCCTGGATGAACTGGACAAGACCGTGGAGGCATTTTTCCTTAAAGAGCTCGGCGTAAAGCTGGACTTCGAGGTAGATGATGCGCTCCGGAAACTTAGAGAATTCGGTTTGCTGTCCGACGAAAAAAGACTTGAGGTGCTGCCGCTTGATCGTTCTTTACCCAAGCTCGACGACATGTGGAAAGCCCTGGTTTGATTGAAGGCATTCTCCGGCTTATACGGGTAGTATAGGCTGCTATTCAACCCGCATATAATGATAAAAAACGCCGATTTGGCCCTGTATTCTGCCAAAAGGAGCGGACGACCCAGGGTTGTTGTGTTCAAGGACTCCTGAGCGATAAATAATTTGGGGAAACTTGCTTTATCCCTTGTGTTTTCATCCTTCACTGGTATAGTATGTGTACCTACACGCAAGGAAAAGGAACCGTAAATGATTCTAAAAAATCTGATGAATCGAATGCCTGTTTTTTTTCTCGCCGTTTTATGCGTTTTCTGCAATGTATCCTGTTTTAATCAATCCAAAAAGAAAACAATACAGAGCGAACCCCAAAGCATCATTCTCGGATTTTCGCAAATAGGAGCTGAAAGCGCCTGGAGAAACTGTAATACCCGTTCGGTTCAGGATGCGGCATCGGTTAGCGGAGTTCAGCTTGTCTTTTCAAATGCGGAGCAAAAACAGGAAAACCAGATAAAGGCTATCCGCTCTTTTATTGCCTATCAGGTGGACGTAATCGCCTTTGTCCCGATCGTTGCAGACGGCTGGGACAATGTGCTCCACGAGGCAAAGGTCGCGGGTATTCCTGTCCTGGTCACCGACCGGAAAATCAATACAACGGATGAAAGCCTCTATGCAGGATTTATCGGCACTGACAGCGAGCAGGAAGGCCGGGAAGCCGCGAATTTTCTGCTCAAGAAATTCAAAAATTCATCCCAGGTACGGATAGTCGAGCTTTCGGGCACCGAGGGTTCGTCAGTGGCGATTGGAAGGGCAAAAGGCTTCAGGGAGATCCTCGACAAACACCCCTCTTTCAAGATAGTGCATTCCGTATCGGGGGATTTTCTCCGCTCAAAAGGCTATGAGATCATGGTTTCGGTTCTTCAAAACCTCAGCGGTATCGATGCCATATTTTCGCACAATGACGGCATGACTCTGGGTATTCTCGACGCGATGCGCGAGAAGGGCTTGAAGCCCGGAAAGGATATCGTGATAGTGACGGTAGATGCCGAACAGGCGGCGATTGACGCGCTCCGCGCGGGGGAGGTCAACTGCGTGATTGAATGCAACCCAAAAACCGGGCCGGAAATAATGGCGCTCGCCAAAAAGTTGGCATCCGGCGGGAAGATCCCGCGACTGCTGCATGTGAAGGAAAAGGTGTTTACGGAAGACGATGATCTGTCCCATTTAGAGAGCCGGGGCTATTGAAATGCATAAACGCGTTACCTTTTCCGAATGGCTTATTTCCCTTTTCAACAGCACGAGCATCAAACAGAGGATCCGGACTTCCTATATAGTCATCATCGGCTTCATGCTTGCGCCTCCCGTGACGAGCATCGCGAGTTCGATATTTCAGACCATCCGGTACGACCAGATCATCACCAACGTAGACAAGACGAACACGCTCAATCAGATCGTTAAAACCGATATCTCGAACGAGATATGGAATATAGTGGCCGGAAATAAAAAATTCGCCGAGGGAAACCAGTACAGGATAATCGGAAACATTAACGAGAGTCTGGACGAGATAATGAGGACGACCGCGGTCAAGCGAAACCGTCAGATGCTCGAAGTGGCGGGTCGTGCGGTCAATACGCTCGAGCGCTACGTTGACCGGCTGGGCGCCCAAATGGAAAACCATTTTCCGGTAAGCGAGAACGAGAAGATACTCGATGAGGCCCGCGGGGTATCCGCGCTGATCTCGGACATCCTTCAGGATTTTATCGTGCTCGAAATTGAGTCGGCCGCGCGCACGAACGAGAGCATCAAGATGACGGCATGGATCCTTGCCGGCGTGCAGATTTGCATTGTTTTTTTTGTCACGGTGTTCGCGGTGTTCGCGCAGCGTTCCGTGTCGACGAGCATAAACCGGCCGATCGGGGAGCTCGAAAAACTCTCGAAGCGGATCGCCGAAGGAGATCTGTACGCAAGGGCAACCATTCCCCACGTCATGGAGCTCGACAACCTGACCGAAAACCTGAACATCATGGCGGTGAAGATACAGGAACTTATCGCCGCGAATATCCGCGAGCAGCAGAATTTGCAGAAGTCCGAGATGAAAGCCCTACAGGCGCAGATCACGCCGCATTTTCTGTACAATACGTTTGACACGATAATATGGCTCGCCGAAGCCCGCCAGTACGATCAGGTAATCGACATCACAAGATCCTTCTCGAATTTTTTCAGGATATCCCTCAACAGGGGGAAGGACTGGATCACCGTCGAGGAGGAGTTCGAGCATGTGAAGAGCTATCTGACGATCCAGAAAATCCGCTACCGTGATATTCTTGACTACACGATTTCGTTTGAGCCTGAAATGGCGCTCATGCCGGTGCTTAAACTGCTGCTGCAGCCGCTGGTGGAAAACGCGCTGTACCACGGAATAAAGAACAAGAGGGGACGCGGCTTTCTGTCGGTGCGTGGATGGAGGGAAGGCGGCTTTCTGCACTTTTCGGTGGAGGACAACGGTATCGGGATGACAAGCGAGCGCCTTGCAGACATAAATACGCAGATCAACGGGGCTCTTGATCCCGAGACGCTCAGCAACGTATACGGCCTTTACAACGTAAACAAGAGGCTCGAGCTGTATTACAACTGCCAGAGCACGAAACTTGAGATCGCGAGCGTGTTCAGGGAAGGCACAACGGTAAGTTTTATGGTGCCCGAGGCGGGAAAAAATGTATAGGGTATTTCTTGTCGAAGACGAAATCGTAGTGCGCGAAGGCATACGGAACAGCATCCAGTGGGCGCAGACTCCCTATGTCCTCGCCGGGGAAGCGCCGGACGGGGAAATGGCCCTGTCAATAATGAAGGACATAAAGCCTGATATCCTCGTCACCGACATCAAGATGCCCTTTATGGACGGGCTTGAACTTTCGCGGATAATAAAAAAAATACAGCCCTGGGTCAAGATAATAATAATTTCGGGCCACGATGAATTCCAGTACGCGAAGGAAGCCATATCGATCGGGGTCGAGGAATTCCTGCTTAAGCCCGTTTCCGCGTCAGATATGCTTGCATCGCTCGACAAGGTCTCGCGCGCGATCGAGACGGAAAAAACAAATCTTTCCAGCCTCGAAAACCTGAGAATGCAGGTGCAGTCGACGAGCGACATCCTTAAAGAGAGATGGCTGTGCGATCTGGTGACCGGCTTCGTCAATACGCGCGACGCGATAGAGAAGGCCCGCGATATGGGGATCGACTTGATCGCGCGCGGATATCTTGTCGCCGTCGTCGAACTGACGACGTCAGCCTTCACGTACGCTGAATTGATTAACGCCAAGGTGATGGTTAACGCTCTGCTTGAGAAAAGAACGGACGTCATTTTCTTTTCCCAGAGCATGGATAAGCTGATACTCCTCCTAAAAAGCATCGCTCAGGAATCGCTTGAGGAAACGGTTTATACCCTCGGTCAGGCGATCAAATACGAGGTGGAGCGGAACACCGGCTGTATCGTCTCAGTCGGCATCGGGTCTGCCGTGGAGCGGATAGGGGAAATCGCGCGCTCCTATTCGGACGCCGACAAGACGCTAAGGCACCTTGCGAAGACCGGGCAGCGCCTGATCGCGGGCATAAGCGACATTAAGGCATTCGAGGAAACCGACTTGCTTAAGCTCGACGGCGACCCGATTGCGGATCGGCTCAAATACGCAAAACGCATCGATATCGACGATATCATCGGCCAGTATGTCGAGCTGATCGGGGAAAAGCCGATACAGACAACCCTGCTCGGCTATTACCTGCTCGGCGATATCATCATCGCCGCCTCGAAAATCATAGAGGAACTCGGCGGAAAAATTCATGATGTCATTCCCTCGTTCTTTCAAAAAGCCAAGATTACGGAAATTGTCAGCTCCCGCGAAATGTTCTGCGCCGAGGTGAGGTCCCTGCTCGAAACGGTGATCGACTACCGGGAGTCGAAGGTGACGAGCCGGTATCACTCGATGATTCAGAAGGCGAAACAGTATATCGAGGCCAACTATGCCGATCAGGATATCTCCCTGCATTCCGTTGCCGATATCGTGAATGTGAGCCCGAACCATTTCAGCACGATATTCTCCCAGGAGACCGGCGGTAATTTTATCGAGTATCTGACCCACGTCAGGATAGCCCGCGCGAAACAACTGCTTCGTACAACTGCGAAAAAAAGCGCCGAAATCGCATACGAGGCGGGATTCGGCGATCCGCATTATTTCAGCTTTATATTCAAGAAAAATACCGGTATCTCGCCGCGTGAATTCCGCGCCGAGAGTGAAGACTCCATTTCGTAATAAATCCAACCTGATAAAATAAGAAAACATACCTTTCCCCCTTGCTCGTCAATCCCTTCTTGAAAGTGCGTATAAAGTCACAACAACTCCATAATAAATCTCATGTACTTATGTCCGGCCCGGATTTAATATTTCGTTAATCAGCGAGGAGTGAAAATATGAAGAAATTTTCGGTTTTATTAATCGGTATGGGTTGTTTCTTTTTCTTTTCTCTCGGATCCGCGTTTGCCGCCGACGCAAAGGCGCTCACGGTAACTTGCGTCGGTCTATACTCGGAGACCAGCGATGGATATATCAGCACAAGAGCCGGCGGCAAGGGCGACTGGGTCCCGGTGAAGGTCGGTGACGTGATTCCGGCAAATGGAGAGATCAAAATAAATGTCGAGCGCGACTGGATAGAAGTGCGGCCGACCGCCGACGTGAATTCCGTTTTCGAGATTGCCGGAAGTGGATCGGGAGATCTGATTGTCAAAGTCTCGGATATATTGAAAGGAAAACCCCGAACGGTTTCCTTTCCTGCGGGAAGCGCCGCCAAGAGCGACCCGAAATATAAGGATAAGCTCGTAGTAAGGGAGTATCTCGGCAGGCAGATTTTCATTAACGCTTCTGGTGACTCCAGGGATATAAAATACGGTGATGTGCTGGAGGTAAAAGGGAAGATAAAGATCATCGCGATCAATAATACCCTAACCCTGATTAATGCCTCAGGCGCCGCGACTACTGTTTTTGGTCCGCTTAGCTTCACGGTTGAACAAGTGCTGACGAACAAAAGTCTTTACAAGTTTTTGAACGTCCAGAAATGATTTATCGGTGATTTCTCGGACTTTTCCATATCAGCTTGCGCTGAGCGAGAGAAGAACCGAACGAAGTTTTTTTCAGGAGGATTTTATGAGGAAAGTAGCGGTACTATTACTGGCATTGATGGTGATTTTCGCCATACCCTTGAGCGCAGCCCCGAAACCATGGGTTGTTGGTTTCTCTCAAATCGGTTCCGAGAGCGAATGGAGAACTGCCTGCACTATCTCTGTGCAGAATGCTTTTAACGATGACCCGAGTTTCACCCTTCTGTATTCTGACGCACAGCAGAAACAGGAAAACCAGATCAAGGCTCTTCGCACATTCATCGCCAGAAAGGTTAACTGTATCGTGTTTACAGCCCTTGTAGAAACAGGATACGGTCCGGTTCTCGCAGAAGCGAAGAAAGCCG
This sequence comes from Spirochaetales bacterium, assembly GCA_043775705.1. Classification (GTDB taxonomy): domain Bacteria; phylum Spirochaetota; class Spirochaetia; order Treponematales; family Treponemataceae; genus Teretinema. The sequence continues at coordinate 23,124 of JAYVSC010000155.1, forward strand.
GTATTCCCGTAATCATGATCGATCGCGACGTTGCCGCAGCCGACCGCGCGCTTCGCCTGACCATCATGGGATCAGACTTCGTTAAAGAAGGCGAAAAAGCCGGTACTTGGCTCGCAGACTATCTCAAATCCAAAGGTCTTGATGATGGAAAGAAAGCCATCAATATCGTTGAGCTTCAGGGAACCACGGGTTCCGCTCCCGCTATCGACAGAAAGACCGGATTTGAAAACATTCTGAAAACCCATGCCAACTGGAAGATTACCCGCTCACAGACCGGTAACTTCACCACCTCGGAAGGCAAGGCCGTTATGGAAGCATTCCTGAAAGCCGACAAGACCATCCAGGTTCTGTATGCCCACAATGACGGAATGGCTCTCGGTGCGATACAGGCGATCAAGGAAGCCGGTCTTGTTCCGGGAAAAGACATCATCATCGTCGGTGTTGACGCGGTAAAAGGCGCATTTGAAGCCATGGTCAAAGGCGAAATGAACGCAACAATCGAATGCAGCCCGCTCCTCGGACCCCAGGCTGTTCAGGCTGTAACCGACCTTCGCGACGGAAAGAAACTGCCTGCCCGAATCTGGACCATCGAAGGTATCTTCGACCAGACAAACGCAGCTGCCGCTCTCCCGAGCCGCCAGTATTGATTTGTTCTGAAATAGAATTGTAACTGCAATGCACGGTCTTGAGCTCCTTCGGGGGAACAAGACCGTGCATTGATAATTCGTACGCGCATCAATGGTTTTCGGGAGGTAAAGGGAATGCCAGATATTGCTCCGATAGTGGAGATGAAAAAAATAAACAAGATTTTCCCGGGAGTGGTAGCCCTCTCCGATGTGGACTTCCGTCTTTTTAAGGGAGAGGTTCACGCTATAATGGGTCAAAACGGAGCCGGCAAGTCCACGCTTGTAAAGGTGCTTACCGGGGTCATCAAGCAGGAATCCGGCGAGATCCTCCTTGAGGGAAAGACGATAAGGCCGGAATCGCCCCTTGCGGCGCAAAGACTGGGAATAAATACGGTATACCAGGAAGTCAACCTGTGCTTGAACCTGTCCGTTGCCGAAAATATCTTCATCGGCAAAGAACCAATGCTATTTGGAAGAATTAACTGGAAAGAAATGAACAGACGCGCGGCCAGTGTGCTTGCCCGTCTGAATATAAATATCGACGTAACGATTATTCTGTCCTCATACTCGATAGCCGTGCAGCAGATGGTTGCTATCGCGCGGGTGCTCGATTCGAGCGCTAAGGTGCTCATCCTTGACGAGCCGACATCCAGTCTGGATGAGAGCGAGGTTGAACAGCTTTTCAAAGTGATAAAGAAACTGCGCGATGAGGGTATGGCTATTCTTTTTATCACCCATTTTCTGGATCAGACTTATCAGATTTCCGACCGGATCACGATTCTTAAGGACGGATTTTTCGTCGGTGAATATCTGGCGAAGGATCTGCCGAAACTGGAACTGATCACGAGGATGCTCGGGAAGGAATTGTCAGAATTCAGCTATTCCGCGAAGGAAAGGTCCCAAACCCTGATGCAGAAAATACTGCCAAAGAAGGAAGAGGATGAAGAGGGCGTCCGTCTGAATACGTCGCCTGCGCACCCGCAGTCGCTATTAAAAATTAACTCGCTTGGTCTTCACGGATCGATCGCGCCTTTTTCCATCGACCTGAAGGAGGGCGAGGTGCTCGGCCTGGCCGGTCTGCTCGGTTCCGGACGAACCGAGATGGCGCGTTTGATTTTCGGGATTAACCATGCCGATCAGGGCGAGATGTTTATCAAGGGAAGTAAAAGCGCTGTCACAAACCCGCGCAACGCGATGTTGGCGGGAATCGGCTTTTGCTCCGAGGATCGTAAAACCGAAGGCATATTTGCGGAACTCTCGATCAGGGAGAATATCATTTTGGCCATGCAGGCAAAACAGGGTGTCTTCCGGAATATCAACATAAAAAAACAGATGGAGATCGCGGAGCGCCTGATCAAGTCGCTCAGGATCAAAACGCCCGGCGCGAACAGCCCGGTGGGAAAACTCAGCGGCGGCAATCAGCAGAAGGTGCTCCTTGCGCGATGGCTTGCGACAAATCCCATCATATTGATCCTGGATGAACCGACACGCGGAATAGATGTCGGCGCCAAACTCGAGATCATGGAACAGATATTGAACCTCAGCCGGGAAGGACTGGGCGTTATTTTTATTTCCTCGGAATTCGAAGAGGTAATACGGTGCAGCAGCAAAATCGCGGTGCTGAAGGACAAGGTGATGATCGCGGAACTATCCGGCAAGGAAATGACGGAAAGCGACATATTGCACACAATCGCGGGAGGTAAATACTCATGATCAGGATCACGGCGCTTACGCGCAATAAAATATTCTGGCCTCTCGTCGCGCTCGCGGTGTTGATGGCCTTCAATCTGTTTTTCACGCCGAACTTTTTTCGGCTCGAGATCAAGCAGGGGCATTTATACGGAAACGTGATCGATATCATCAAGAACGCGGCTCCGATAATGTTTCTCGCAATCGGTCTGACCCTGGTAATAGCGACAAAGGGAATCGACATATCGGTCGGTTCCATAGTCGCGATCTCCGCCGGATTTGTCGCGATGATGATCGGCGGCGCACTTGACGGGATACCGAAATATCCCTTTGCCCTCGCGATCGTATGCGCGCTTCTCGTTTCGGTTCTGGCCGGCATGTGGAACGGCATGCTTGTCTCGCGGATAGGCATGCAGCCGATTATCGCGACCTTGATTCTTTTGGTCGCGGGGCGGGGAATCGCGATGGTGACGACGAACGCGCAGATTATCTGGCTCTATGCCGATCCCTTTGCGCTGCTCGGTCAGGGCTATTTCCTCGGGCTTCCATTCTCGATTTATCTCGTGGCTCTTCTTCTCCTGTTTACCAGTTTTGTGACGAGAAAGACCGCGCTGGGTCTTTTCATCGAGTCGGTCGGGATAAACCCGACTGCCGCGCGGTTCGCCGGCATCAACGCAAAAAACATTATTTTCGG
>JAYVSC010000156.1:0-10411 GCA_043775705.1 Spirochaetales bacterium
GAAACGTGCATTGATTTTTGTCGCAAGGCCGGGAGAATAATCGCATTCATGGGTGATGACCGGTATGCGGAGAAGGGAGGCAGCCAAACAGGGAGGAACGCTGACAAATCCGCCCTTGGAAAAAACGACGGCAGGTTTCAGTTTTAAAAGAAGAAAAAAGGAAGCGAAGAAACCGGCGAATATACGAAAAAAATCCGAAATATTTTCAAGGCTGAAATAGCGCCTGAGCTTACCCGAGGGAATACCGTAAAAATGAATTCCGTGTCCCTCGACTAATTCACGGTCGATTCCCCGGGAAGCCCCGATCCAGACAAGTTCGATACTATTTTCTTTCAGCAGTTCCTCGGCAACGGCCAGTCCGGGAAAAATGTGACCGCCGGTTCCGCCGCCGGTAAAAACTATTAAACTCATGACTTCAGTGTATCATGCGGGCAGTATATTGAAAAGCTCCAGCAATTTCTGATTTTTGAACAGTTTCGCATACCCTATAGCCGACATACCGAGCAGGTCCTTGGTCTCGGGATTGGCTCCGTGTGCGACCAGTATCTCGGACATTTCGGCATCACCCCGGCCGGCACAGATTATCAGTGCGGTTTGACCGTCCTTGCTTTTCAAATCAGGCATCGAACCCCTTTCCAGGAGGAGTTTGACCATGGCGATATCGCCTTTTTGGACTGCATCCATCAATGGTGAATATCCCCTGTCCCCTGAAAGACGGTTTACATCGGTACCGGCTTCAATCAATTGCAACACCACGCGTGGAAACTGGGCGCGAACCGCGAGCGAAAGAAGAGGATTTCCCTTGGAATCAACTATTGAAGGATCAAATCCTGCATTCAAAAAAAGGGAGACAGCCTCTGCATCCCCGGAACTGACTATGGATATGAAGTTTTCGTCAAAACAGGATATTCCCCGTTTGAGCAGTTCGGAGCGTGCGCTGTTTTTTTTATCCTCTGCCATAAACCGGATTCTTTCAGCGATAAAATATTCTTCGAAGGATTCAGGAGTTAATGCAATCCCCATATGGGTGCAGTTTTCCGGTAAATTGATTTTTGCATCCGTCTCGAGCACGATTACGGGAATACCACGGCCTAAACACACACCCGCGAAAAAAATGCCAGCCGAGAAATCGGTAATAGACTGGGAGTAAATAAAGAGCATGTGCGTGACCTGATCAAGGAGCATCATCGGATTTTTATAAAGCTCAATATTCCAAATATTCTCGGTCTCATAATACGCCACGCTGAACGCGTTTTCGGTAATGATAGAACCAATAGTATGTGCAATCTCCATATCTTTTTTTGTGTGGAACAACGCAATTTTCATAGAGACCTCAACCATTCAAGCTTAGTCGATTTTCATCAGATTTGAAAGGATGCAGTAATAATTAATCAAACCTTGAAGTCAATAAAGCAGCGTCGGAAAATTATGTATCTCATAAATGTTAAAAACCTGATAAAACCGATATTCCAATAAAAAAAGGGACCCGAAGGTCCCTCTTTCATCGATAGTCCGAAGACTATTTCTTTGCGGCTGCTGCTTCAGACCCAGCGGAAGGAGTGAAACTGTTCTCGGTCGCAATCTTTTCTTTTTCAAGGAAGCGAAGAACCTGAACTCCGCCGAAACGGGAAATTTCAAGCTGTTTTGTTTCTGTGGCTTTCTTGGTGTTGATTCCCCAAAGGTCTTCATCGGCAAAGTCACGGACGGAATTGAGGACGGCTTTGTCGAAAATAATCTTTACGTCTTTGAAGTAACCGATGTAGTCTCCGCCATCTCGGCTTGCATCACGGCTGACCATGAAGCCGGCAAACGACAAATCGGGGAATGCGGTGGGATATGCGGGATAGAGGCGAATTTCACGGGCACGTACTTCAGAAACGTACTCGGGATTCTGCCAGACAATTTCTTTCCATCCATCAAAATTAAGATAACCCATAAAATAGCGTTTTTCTTCATTTTTTTCGTTCTTGAGCAGAATAAAAAGTCCATGAGGAAAGTTCATACCATAGGTGTTTACGGCGATTGATTTGAGCACGCCGACGTTTTTAACGACACCGTAACCATCTTCAAAGCGGGTCTTGTTTGTTGCTTTGTCTTCAGCGGTGGCAGGCTGAACAATACCGGTATCGGAAACCTGAGCCATGGGTTCATAGCGGGGAATATCAAATGAAGGTCTGATCACTGCGTTTGCATTGCTGTTCCAGGTTGGAAAATTGATGCGTACACCGAGCACATTCTTTCCCGCGAAGCTTTTTGCGTTCTGGCTTACGGGAGATGCAATTGCTTTGGATACCGAAATGGCGGTGACATTTCTTGCGGAAGAGTTCAGGACAATTTCCCAGTTTTCAAACGCAAGAGAAGTTCTCATCAACGACTTCTGCTGTTCGGTAAATGTGGCACCGGAAACGGCAGAATAGTCCATTACGGATCTGCGGTTCTCGGTCATTTTTCCATCTGGTCCCGCGATGATATCCGCGGTGAGCAGAGAGAAATCAATAAGGATTGCTTCCTCAGCGATTGCAAAAGCACCTACCAAAAGAAGTGCGATAGCGACAAGTATAAATTTCCTTTTCATTCAAAGCTCCTTTAATACACGTTTTATAGCCCTGTTATGTTCTAAGTATACGGAAGAAATACCTTTTGTCAACGCTTTTTAATTTTTTGTTCAGCATCGGCATTCGGATCGCCACTGTATATTTCTACACCATCGATGTACAGGTATATTTTATCAACATTTCTGAAATTTGTAAAAACATTTTTTTTAAAAAACGCAAAAGCTTCTATATAAGAGGTTGTCCCGCCGTCAAGTTCGAGAGCCGCGGCTGATAAATCGATATAGGCGGTATTTTTTTTGGTGAAACACCGAAGAATCCGGACGTTTTTCGGATACAGAGGTTTATAGGTCGGTCCAATTGGCCCCAAAAGGAGCTCGCTGACATAGAGATTGAGCCTAGAGTCAGTACCGTGAACCTTCGGCAGGTAGCGAATTTCAGCGCGAGGCGCCCCGGTTCGTGTATCCGGAAAAAAGAAAATAGAACGGTTTGTATACGGATGGAACAATAAAGAGACAAAGACAAGGAAAAAAATTCCTGCCAGAACGGAAAAAGCGATAATTTGAATAGCCGGATGGGTATCCTGAATTTTTTCACCGGTGTTTTTCAGAAAATTCATGATTTTTTTCAGTATATTTTTCATTTTATTGATGTGAAACCCCTGGAACCTTCAAAATGGGAAATAAAAACAGTAATACCATTATATATTCCGGAAGCACATTTCTGCAAGTAGTCCTGATCGGAGAGCAGCTTCGCTTCCTCGGTATTGCTGATAAAACCCAACTCGACCAGAATGCTGGGCATGCGGGCATTCCGGACTACAAACCAGGATTCTTCCTTGATTCCGCGATTTTGGCTCTGTTTCCCGATTTTTGCGTCAAGCTCATCCATGATGCTTTTGGCTATCAATATACTTTCAGTGGTAAACTCCTCTTCCATCATTGAATTAAGAATTGGAAGAATTTCACTGGACTCATCGCCGGAATTGCTGAGCACTGTACGCCGGTAATCAGGTGAAAGATACCAAACTTCGAATCCGGAGGACTTTTTATTAAAGGCGGAATTCGCGTGGATGGATATATAAAGGATTGCCTCATGGCTGCCTAATTTGACCGAATTTGCCATTTCGACCCGGTCCGCAAGGCTCGGATAGGAGTCTCCGTTCCTGGTAAGGAGAATTTTTTTGTCCGGATACAGATTTGTCAGACGGGTAAAGACATCCTTTGCAACCTTCAAAACTATGTCTTTTTCCGCAAGATCAACAGTTTTTCCGTTTATTGTTGTTTTTCCGACCGCACCCGGATCCTTGCCTCCATGACCCGGATCAATGAGAATAGCCCCTACCCGGTAGGATACAGGAGGAGGAAGGGTATTGAAAAAGGTTTCAAGCCGGTCGGTAAAGGCACGGGAAAGAAATATACCCAGGGAGTTTTGCTCCGGTGCGTCAAGCAGGGCAAGTTCGTGGTAATCGAAGAGGACAAGCGCTTCCCCGCTCTTGAAATTCACCAGGTGCCCATTTTTGGACAGGGTGATTTCTCCGGAAAGCGGATTCCAGAAAAGCTGTGCTCCGAGCTTTGCGGCGGCATCCGTGAGGGAAACGCGGGAAGTCTGCGTTTCGCCGGTTTTTGCAGATTCCGCTCCCGCAATGCACGGTAACACGAAAACAAGGATATTCAAGAGGAAATAATATTGAAGAATCGGCTTAAATCGCTGCGCAGTCATAGACATACACTATTCCCTGAATTCCGCCTCTAAGCAAGGCCTTAAAATAGAGATTGATATCTTTTTGTGTTCCGGAATTCAAAACAGGCACCAGATTCGGTTCCATTTCGCACACAAAGGTCAGTGCCTGCCGTAATGTTCGTCCCTGCCAGTCTTTTACCGAATCGAGATGCGGAAAAAGTAACGCCGGTATCGATATTTCTATTTTCTCCCGCTTTCCATTACCGGTGTCGAGCTGCAGCGGGCGGTATGCGACGCCGCCGGCGGAGATATCCGCAGGGAAATCCGATGGCAGAACAAACGCATCCGGAGGAAAAGGGGATAAGGCTTGTGCGCCGGAGAGCAGAAAAGCATCAGTTGCAGGATTGGACGGCTCGAGACGGAGAAAAATCAAGCGGCAGCCTTCTTCGGCGGCATTCACGGCTAACGAGCGCTCCGGTGCGGAAGAGAGGCAATTGCCGCATTTTTCTACGTTGTTCAGCGGAAAACTGACGAAATCCCCAGGATAGGAGCGGGGAAAAATATCCTTTACATATGGAAGCGCGCGTGCTTTTTCGTAGCCGGAAACGGAAGCAACCCTGCCCGGAATCGAAATCCAGGCGCGCTCGGCGCTGGTCCAGTTTTTCCCGGGGATGAGGGAAACAGGACGGATTCCCGCTGCCAGTTCGAGGGCGGCCCCGGTGAGATCAATACCCGAAGAATAGGGAAAGGTCCATCCCGACATATAGCCGCCGGAAAGACGTCCCGCGATTTCGCCGATCATCGGCCCATTTTTTGTAAGCTTCACATCGCCTTTGGCCACTCCGGAGGTAAGCCCAAGAGAGGCAACCCCTTTTTTAAAGGCGGAGACAATAGAGGCTATGTCGCCTTCCGAAAAACAGGAGGGGATAGTATGACCCATTTCGATAAAGTAGGGAGGGAAAAAAATATGACGGTCCGCAATGCCCGTCATATGGATGCCGCCATCGTAAACCAGAGCTTCCACCGAAAATTCGGGGCCGTCCATAAATTCTTCCACGATGACATTTCCGCTTCGGGAATACCTGATTGCGTCACCGATCGCTTCGTCGAGCGAACTCTCGTTTTCCACCTTCCGACAGCCCCGCGCGCCCATGTTGTCCACTGGCTTGACAACTACCGGGAGGGATATTTTTTTGCCCTGCATCAAAACGCGGACCCGGGACCGAGAGGACTGATCTATTCCCACAAAGCGCGGGGACGGTACATTCGCCTTCTCGAAACAGTCCCGCATGCGGAGCTTGTCGGACGCATTGAGTGCGGCTTCATAACTGTGGCCGCTCAATCCGCACGCCTGTGCGACCGCGGCTACCGAAGCCGAAAAATCGGTCGCGGCGGTGAACACCGCATCAAGACCCCCTTCCCTCCGCAGTTTGAGGGCAAAGGCGGAAAGGCTCTGTATATCCTTTAAATCTATGGGCTCGAATGCATCCGCGAGGTTCCGGCAGACTGCCTCCGGATTTCCGTCAACGGCAATCACTTCCCAGCCGCGCTCCCTGGCTGCGCGAATCGCAACTCCCTGCATAAAGCCCGCGCCGAGCATCAGTATTCGCTTTTTCATTGGGCGTCCTCCATAGTTCCATTTTTAAATGCATATACCTCGAAGGTGTCTCCAAGGAAAAAAAGCCGGCTGAGAAAAGCGCATATCTTCCGGGAGACGGAGGAAGGCTTCTTGCCCCTCATGCCGGGAAAACGCTCGCAGTGATGCCCGGTGGAAACCATGCGGATGACGGTAAACCCGCAGCGCTCGAGCTGCTTCCTCGCCTTCCGCGGGTCCCACAGGGTAAAGTGATCGTTGGGGCTGTTCCGGTAAAAGGAATCCCGGTTGAACCTTCCGGACACGCCCGAGACGGAAGGAGTTGAAAACGCGAGAATACCGCCGGGAACCAAAAGACCGCGGATGCGGGCGAACACCGGCTCGAGATCCTCAAAGTGTTCGATAACATACCAGAGGGTAACTGCGGTAAAGCGCTGTGCATCAAGGGTGCCGTTTGTGTCCGGCGCGGGAAAAGCGGAAACGACGGCAGGTATACGGAGAGTCCCGTTGACATACCGCACGGCCTCTTCAGATATATCGGTGCCGTACACGTCCCAGCGCGCTTCCCTCGCGGCGTCAAGAAAGGGGCCGAAAGCGCATCCGATATCGAGAAGTTTCCGGCTTCCGCCGTCAGGAAATTTAATGCTCGCATCAAGGGCCTTTAGCAGTCTCTGCAGCCGTTTTTTTCCCATTGCGCGTATAGTCGAAAAATCCTCGAGATACGTTTTCCCGTACTGAGCCTGATATTGATCAAAAAAATAGGATTCGCTGTAGTGTTGCTGTTCGGCAATCAAAAAGGAGATATACTCCATTCCGCAATCGGGACAGGAGGCAACCGTACGGTCGGGGAATCGGGCGATTATTCGGGAGGATGAAGTATTACCGCACAGAGGACAGGGTCGAACCGACCGGGAAGCAAGACGCGTGATTTCATCGGCAGGATTTTTCTGGGCCGTTTTCGGGGTAACGATAGAAGGTACGGATATACCCATGGACAACAGGCGCGCTACCTGTTTCGGCGTGGTACGCCCCGGGGAGCACACGGTATAACCCTGGGCCCTCGCAAGAAGGTAATGATATCGGGTCGGTGAAAACAAAAGAACACGGCACCCTGCGGAAAGAGCCTCAAAGGCAGTAAAGCCGTAGTGGGTTGCAATCATGTCATATTGATGGAGTTTTTCCCTCAATTCCGGCACAAGGCCCGATACGGTCAAACTTCCATAGGAATCGGCGTTAAGCGCCGCCTCGGGATCGATTACCGTGACCGTGAATCCCAGGCCAGAAAGCATGCAGGAAAACGGGAGGGCAAGCCCCTGCGCGTTTTCGCCGCCGGCGACGACCAGCACGGTGCGGATAGCTGCCGGCTCTGCCTCCCTGCGCATCGAGGGCAGGGGCAAAAATGAAGGATCTGAAAGATTTGCAGGGCACAAGACTCCGGGAACGGAGGGCAGAATATCGAAAAGCCAGTCAGCGCCGCTGCGGCCTGTGCCCCCTTCATCGATCGCTACGACGGGGCCAATCTTCCTGAACGCCTCAATCTCCGTATCGGACGATTTAAAGAAGTCAAGGATAACCAGATGTGCATGTGCGGGCAATTCGTCGATGACGCAGGAGCGAAGCGTTGACGGAATCAGGGACGCGAATTCCGTATCTCCGGGAATGTATAAAAGACAGCGCCACTCGCCGTTGATTTGCGAAATGACGTCAAGAAGACGCCTGAGATGGCCGGTACCCTGCCCTCTTTTTACCGAAGGAATAAAAAGAAGCGATCGGGATGCAAAGAGGGATGATGCGATGACGGAAGGTGTTGAGGAAGGAAGGCTTACATTTTTTTTTCGGAGATGCTCAGCGACAAGGCAGGCGCGCTCATAGTCTTCGCGGGTATCGATCGTCGTGCGGAGGTATGGATAATACCATTTGAGGGGAGCCTTCTCGAACACACAGTTAAAGCGGTCCCTGTATTTATACAGGGACGGCCCGACATGTTCCCTGTCATAAACGGAGTCCGTGCGCGAGGCGGCTTCGAGCAGGCTCTGCGCGGAAAACACCTCGATGCCGCTTCCGTGGGGTAAACCCGAGTAGGTAAAGTAGTCGGCGGCGTGCTTCCCCTTCTGCAGCTCGGCGAAGCGCACAAGACTTGCTTCCGCCGCATCGGCGAAAAGATAGGGATTGTCGCCGGTGGAACGGAGAATCGTCGTCGGCTTGAGGGCGCGGATCACGATGCAGAACCGCTCGAGCACGTCTTCCTTCGGACCGCTGATGCACTGAAATTCGCAGGAGGACGCGAGGGGGGCAAAAACTTCGTACGAATCCGCGTCACAGGCCAATACGTAGGCATCGGCGGAAATCCGGCGCAAATTTTCCATAACCCGGACAATGACGCTTTTACCGGCAAGATCGAGAAGTGCTTTTTGGGGAAGACGGGTGGAATCAAGCCGGGACTGAAGGATGATGGCGGTCATTGAATGCTTGGCTCCCATATTTCGGTAATCTTCGCGGCATCCTGCACAAAACGGAATTTATTCAGCTCTATCCATTTGCGCACCTGTGAAAAATATGCCCATGCGTCAAACAGATTCGAGCCCGATTTCTGCGCATAGGAAAAAAATTTGGAAATGGGGAGGAAGGCTGCGTCTTTGCGGAAAACAGGCGCCAGATTCTTCAGATAAAAACGGATATAGGACGAATCCGCGGTGATATCCTCGCTGGGACACTCGCCGTCATACACCAGGCGGAAGCTGTTCGAGATGACGATTTTCTCCCCCCACAAATGGGAACGAAAACCGAAATCAAGATTCTGCCAATACGAATTCGCGATGGTATAATCGAAACCGCCGAGCTGGATTACCTTTTCGCGGTTGTAGATGCCCATAAAATCATAAGGATAAATGGTCGGCGAATTGTCCCGAAAACTCGGCATGGGCTCGACCTGGAAAGAGTGTTTGTTCAGGGCGGGAACCATCTGAACGGGAAGAGACTCGAGCTTGGCGCTGGTCAAAAGAGGCGCAAGGCAGAGCACTCCTTCCTCTTTTAGTTTTTCGACAAGCCGCGCGGAAATGCTCGAAGGCGACAGGCGGATATCGTTCCAGACGACGAAAACATAGGGCGCGCTGGTTTCGGCGATACCCGTGTTGATCATCTCGCCTATGGTGACCTTTTCGAGAGGAACGAGAAATTTGACGGCCGGAAAGCGGATGGATAAATTTTCGATATCATACGGTTCGGTCGACATCTCGATCGATATGATCGAGGTAAAGCCGGCGTTTTCCAGGTTCTGGAATACCGCAGAGCGGTAATACCGCCCTCCCCTGTTCAGAAGAATGACCGTGAAAAGCGATTGGTCCTCGTCGCTTTTCTTCACCGTTCCGCCGACTATGGTATGAGGAACTTTCCGCTCGTTAAAAATTATAGGTATAGAATTCATCACAGGCTCCGCACATTCCTTCATAGTTACATCCGCATTGCTGCTCATAAATGGATTGTTCTCCAGCCCATATCAGGGAGATTTCATCCCTTACCGCGTTTCCGTACGATCTCGAGGCATAGATATCCTCGCGGCACAGGGGAACCGTGCCGTCAATAAGGATACTCATATCCCGCTTAAGATGCCAGCAGGGATTCCGCACGAGCGGCGAAAGGTCGGCAACGCGGCGGTCCTCTATGCTCCGGCAAAAATGATCATGTTTCTGTATTATAACCTGTCCGTACTTTTGTTTCCAGAAGCGGTAAAATGATTCAAGTTCTGTTTCATTGTCATTCATCCTTACCATCTGCGGCCAAACGGCGAGAGGGAAAACTCCGGTCAATTTTTCGGTGAAGGCCAGGGCCTCGCGCAAAAAGGTCTCAGAGCGGGGATTCCCGCTCCCTGTTTCTGCTATTCCGTGAACCTCTCCGTAGCATGCGCTTCCGATGGCGTCCAGGGACACGATCCACGAGATTTTTTTCGTACCGTTGGCTGTGCGGGAAGCCGTCTCCTGCAGCAGGGCAATCGCCTCAATGTCTTCGTTTTTCCAGCCGATGCCGGTTGTTTCGATCAATACCGAAAGATTCGGATGCGAAAGCACAATCCGGATGAGAGACACGATGCTGCGGTGATACGAACATTCACCCCAAAGTGAAAGGGAAACCACTGCGTCCCCGGAAAAAGAAGCGATCTTTTCAATGATGCGCGTAAAGTCTTCTTCAGGCATTTCATCGGTCCGCTCCGTTGCGTTTACCCCGGAGGAGGAACCTTTTCCGCTACGGCAAAAGGCGGGATACGGGCAGTAGACGCATTCAAAGGGGCATTTCCCCGCAACCTGTATCGCGTAAAATGCGGGAAGGCTGCGCAGGGCACCAGCGCGGGACTGCACTATTTCACCGTAGTTTCTGGCATTGATGCCCTCGAGAGACGCGCACACCAGGGAATTCCGCCTTGTATCGCAGCAGAGTGTAAGTCTGAGCTGGCGCAAATCGGTCGGGGCGATATCAGTTTCTATATCAAAGGAATTGATGTCTTTTTTTATGGTTTCGAATACCAGATTGCGGGTAACAGGACCGGTAGTATCTTTAGAGATATTGGCGATTATCGGAACTATACCCC